>SCSR01000082.1 GCA_004297575.1 archaeon | reverse complement strand
CCTCTTAACAGTGTCTCCAATCTTTTCTCTGAAATGAATGTCACTGCCAGGTATGCCATACGCCCGCTTTCCATTGTAGTTCCAATCTTCTGTCAAAAGTCCGAGAAGAATCTTGTTTCCCTTGACAACAAGTATATCCACATTGACCTTGGGAGCTTCTATAAAACTAGTTTCATCATCCAAGGATAAATTGCTGATAGCTGTAACGGATATAACCTTTACCGACTATTTCTAAATTATGCTAGCCACAGAGGAAATGAGCTTATACGTCTCTGCGGTAGCGCTAAACGCGGAACAATTGCATGCGTCTCTTGTTGCCGGAGAGATTGCGACTGGTCAAGCAGTCTGGGTGGACATACCCAATAACCCAGAATACGGATTGTTTGAAAAGCTTTCTCAAGAGACGCCGTCAAGCAGGGACCTGATTGTGACAGAGATGGTCAAGGCTTCCCAAATGCTTGGTAAAAATCCGACTATTGATTTCAACATAAGGGGCGAGGAATATGACATCCCGGGATCAATGACAGTCAGGAAACCGTATACCGGAGACGATGTCAAAGTTAGATTCGGCCCGTTTTCTCAGCATAGGATACCGGATGCGTATACCAAGTTGAGCGCTTTCATGCAAGAGGCAGGAAAAGGCCTGTTAGGCAATGGCAGAAATGCCTACAACCCTCATTTTCGTGTCACCATAGAACCAGACGCAAAAGCCTTCGTCAGCCAGGAGTGCCTCGACCTGAAAGGATTAAACAGTGAATTGGTCGAAAGGGACTTGAGAAGGGCAAACAAAATTGCAGTATTCGAGACATACGGGTTGGACGGTTATATTGGAGAAATGCATGAGTTACGTAAAGACGGCGTACTTTACGGAGTGCTTGAGACAAGGACACACAATACAGACATGCTCACATACAACCTGCATCTGCTGAGATAGGAAGCACTGGGCAGAGCAAGCCTGAGATAACAGATATAACTTTAACTTTCTATTTTTGATAGATAATGCCAGAAAAATCTTACAGGCAAATCCACGGAGAGGTAGAAACAATAAGGGTGTACATCGGCGACAAGCTGCCGTCTGGATTTGACGGGATGCTCCATATATATGGTATTGTAAAACGTGCCAACGATGTCAACGCACCTCCCCAATGGAGTATCCCTGATGAAAACTACCGTTCATTCATCTCGTTCTTCACCAAGCTGACTAAAACAGAACTTGATCTTGATGCATACTTGAAAGACCCGATGAAAGCGGTTCTCACTTCGGATATCCGAGGCCTAGGTTGAAAGAATAAACTTCGAATATGTCCTTCTTCACCACGTTCACGTAAGACGTGTAATATCCCAATCTGATCTGGCTCTCTGAAAGCGTGGTTGATTTCTTGTTCGCAACCGACATCAGCAGCGAAAGGAACAGCTGCCTGTAATCGTCACCGTTTCCATTCCTTGTGAAATCCGCGACCCACACGGTCTTTGCAAAAGTACCATTGGTTATGGCGACAGGGACCGGATACTTGCCGTTGCTATAATTCCCACGATACAACAAAACACGGTTCACATCGCTGTCAATCGGATACACCTGACTCCCGCCTGCCTTGACGAAATCCGTAAAGTTGAACATCGGCCTGTAAGAAACCCCGATATTGTTATTGTTGACATAGGTGAGCGTGAAATTGTACTTGCCTATCTTGAACAGCCTCTGGATTCCGACGTTCACATCAGCCTTGCCGTTGTTATTGGTGTCGAAGAAGACGGAGGTAGGAGTGCAAATCCAAAACTTGTTCCAAGCACCCTGGAAAGTGAGATTGCCTGCCGCAACATCCTGCGAAGCGCATGTGGGGCCGTCGGTCGGCACGCTTGCTTCAATCGTAGTAGTTCGGAGATTGACTGGTATGTTGTAGAAATACTTGTACGGGATGTAAGAGCTGGAGTTGATGTAAGACGGTGCGAAAAAATCATCATTCTTGTCGTTCCCCCAGCCGCAACTCGGCACAAGCTTGCTGCAACTGTCAATGCCGAAAATCTTCTGCTGCACCACGTCGAGACTGGATGGCAAGTCCATGATTTCAACCACTCCGCTGCCCGAGCTCATGAAAGTGTTTATCACCTGCTGGTAAGGCGTCATGTCCTTGTAGCCCCATATCACCAACGCGTCCGACTGGGTTCCGAGGCATTCGTTGATGTTGTCCAAAGCAGTCGGGCATGCTATCACCTGCACGCTCCTGTTGTTCACCAGCAACCCCTGCGACCATGATGTGATGTTGTTGATCTGGTCCGGAGTGCAGTTGCATGCGACAGTAATCGTGCCTTTTATCGCATTGTCAGTGCCGTAGAAAAACTGCATATTCTTCTGCGCCAGCACCTTGATGAGGAATGAATCCATCAGCCCTGGGTTCGTGCTGTAATCGTAGAGCATGCCAGACCTGTCCAGTGTAAGGATGACGTCTCTTGCGTTCACAAGAAGGTTCCCTACCTGCCAGTTGTTGTCGTACGACTGCGGGGCGAAAAAGACTGCAAAGCTCACGAACAATACAAGTATCATCGAGATCGACTCGAGCAGAGCGATTTGTCCTTTCATCTTACCACACCGCCACCGTGATGTTTGCATACGTGCCGTCATTCAGCGCAGCTATCCTTGTGATGACTGCTGTCTCCGTGTTCCTGGATATCACCTGCGAAGGGGCGCACGTGACCATGTTCTGGTTGTTCACGATGTTGGATATCGTCACCAGGAATTGCGTGTTCGTCCCCAACCCGAGCAGTTGCTTGAGGCTGTTGTAGTTTGATGAGCACAGTGTGCCGAACGCAGTGACCTTCGAAACAGACATCATGTTCGTGATGTTCTTCGTCTCATCTGACAGGCCAACTCGTTTTGCAAGCGATGGGTTGGCATCCCAGTTTATCGGATACCCGTTGTCGTCCACCAGCAATTCCGAAACCCGGAACGCATCCAGCTTGATGTTCTGCGATTGCACCTGCGTGACGTAATTAGGACTGATGACCATGATCTGGAAAATGATGTATGCTGTGAAGATTACGAATATCGAGAGCGCAAAGTAGAATTCGTAAGACATCTGGCCTTTCATTCACACACCAAGCAATTTCGTCCATACTATGATGCTGAAAGAGCCGAACACGATTCCGCCAAGGATGAGGCTGTGCTTGATTCCTGCTGTCAGGGAGTTGTCGCTTATCTGCCCTGCGACCAGCCCTGAGAAGATTGCCTGCACCATCGCCATGTAGAAGAACAATGCCACGTAATACGACCCGATGCTGCTTTCCTGCAGGCCGAAGATTGTGGTCGATGTCCCTTCGAGGAAACCGCACAGCAACACCTCCACTCCGGACACGCTCGAGCACGGGTTAACCAGTCCCATCTGTCCGCCCACCACCTTTGACGTAGATTCGAATATCGGCACAAGCAGCCTGTTTATCGCAACTACGATCACGATGAAAATTATTGATATGGCATACATCAGCATCACATACTGGCTGAGGATGCTCCTCTTCTCCCTCTGCGCTTCCTCGAGCATGTTGGAATTGTCAGCGACCGAATCGATGGTGTCTGCAAGGTTCCCTCCCAGCAGGTATGACTCGCGGATGATTTTCACAGCTGAGTAAAGCCTCTTGCTCGCCTTGACCCTCTCTGCGAACTGGTCCATCACCTTCTCGACATTCATGCCCCAGCTTATCTGGTGCGCCATTCTCTTCACTTCTGCCGAAAGCTTGCCGTATTCGGTCTTGCCTGCGTTCTGTATGGACTTGTACAGGGGCACGCCCGACCTGACCGACTCGGATATGTCACGGAGGAATGTCGGGAATGTTTCTTCCATCTCCTTGAACGAGCGGAATTTCTGGTAAGAAATGAACAGCTGAGGAGCTGCGACAACGAAGGTTGAGATGATTGCGGCGTTGCCTAGTATGCCTGCATTCCTGCTCACCAGACCCAGCACTACAAGTGCGGTTGCTATAGAAATGGTTATTGCAAAAATCCTTGTCCTTTGTTTCATCATTCATCACCTGGAGTGGCTGATTTGATAAGAGTGATGAACACCCATGACATGGCTGGAATGAAGATAAACACGAGGATGAACTGCAGGCCGATGATGTTTCCGCCTCCCCCGCCGATTCCTGAGATGATGGCTGTGAGTATTGTAAAGAACACGCCGCCCAGCACGACTGCTGTCAGGTAGACTTCTGTATAGACTGTCAGGCTGCGTGAGAACTCGGTCAGCTTTCTTCTATAATCATTTATGAACGACTCGGACTTGCCTTCCAAATATTTCGACAAGTCGCCTCCGCTCCTCAGCGTGGACAGCATGCCCCATATCAGCTCCTTGAATTTCTTGGACGGGGACCTTTCGGCTGCACGCTCCAATGCGGTATAAGTGTCAAGGCCGAAATTCTCAATGTCATTGTTGATCTCGTTGACCTCTCGGACAATCTCCTTATATCCAGAATACTTGATGAAAATCTTGAACACCTTGTCTATCGGGAGTTTCGTGCCGGATGACGTGGACAAGTATAATGTGGCGAATGGCAATACAGAGTCAATCCTCTTCCTCCTGTCCATAACAAGAGTCTTGGGATAGTTGATGTAGAGATAGAAGAACGCGGCTGCGAGAACTGCTGAAACCGTGAATGCCGTGAACAACCCTACTGCGAAATTCTCTATCACCAGGCTGATGATGAAAGAGATGATAGGGAGCTCGAACACAAAAGCGACGAGGGATATCATGACTGCGCCGCTGAAATATTCCTCGACAGAAGTCTGCATCTTGGCTTTCTTGATGTCATTCTTGATGTCAGGCATGTATGCTGAAAAGGGTTCCCAGTACCTGCTGAACAGCCTGTAAGCGGTCTTGGAGAATAATGCCATCATCCTCCACCTGTAACCATGGATAGGACGCGCTCTGGATAGTTGTAGTACATAGTGATCATCTTGTATACCCTCTCGTAATCCAGGATGTTGTTGTCAGCCATCCACTCGAGCACTGCCTTCCTGCTCTCCAGTTCCTCGACCAGATGCTCGGGCTTGATGCCTGTCGATACGGAGATTTTCTTGAGCATGATGCTCTTCTCTGCAACATCGAACTTGTCATTGACTGGATTCCACTTGAACAATGTGTTGACAATCGGTGACTGGCTGCCTTGGCTGAAATCTATCATCTCTACTGCTTCGGTCATCCTTCTCATGAACTTGCCTGCATGGATCGTCCTTTGCATGAAAACGATAATGTCAAGGCTACTGATCAGCGAAGGCGGGAGGGATATCGGCTGCGTGGTCAGCCTGTCCATCAGCTTGGGCATGTTCTCAGCGTGGATGGTGGAAAAGCTTGGGTGGCCTGTTGCCATTTCCTGGAAAAGAACGAATGCTTCAGAACCTCTCACCTCACCTACGATGATGTAATCCGGCCTCTGCCTCAAGCTCTCTCTCAACAGGTCGAACATCCCAACCTCCCCGCGAGTGCCGGTTGAGATGGTGGTCCTTGCGACTGATGGCACCCAGTGCGGATGCGGCAGCTTTAATTCTGCAGTGTCTTCGATCGAGATGATTTTCTTGTCAGGCCTGATGAACAATGACAGCACGTTGAGCAGCGTTGATTTCCCGCTTGCTGTCCCTCCTGACACGAGAATGTTCTTGCCATAATCAACAGCCATCCAAAGATATGCCAGCGACAGAGAGTCAAGCGTGCCGTACTTGATGAGATGCACAGGCGTCAAAGGCTCTTCTGTGAATTTCCTGATTGTAAAGTTCGAGCCGCGGCGGGCTATATCCGTGCCAAGCGTAGCCTGCAACCTGCTCCCGTTCGGCAGCGCGCTGTCTAGCAACGGCTCGGCAACAGAGATGACCTTGCCTGAAATCTGCGCCAGCCTTGTGATGAACGAATCCAATTCCTCATTGTCCTTGAACGAGATGTTGGTAATGACAGAGCCAATGTCAGGATTGCGATGGAAAATGAAAATCGGAATGCCTACACCATCACATGAGATATCCTCGATGTTCTTGTCCTTCATCAATGCCTCAAGCTTGCCCAGGCCGATGAAATCACGATCTATGTAATAAGTGAGCACCGCCCGTTCCTCCTCGGTGGTGTCGTACTTGAAGAACCTCAGCAATTCTGCCGTGTGCTTGTTCAGGTAATCGCTGGCTTCGTTGAGCTTGAGCTTTGCAAAATCAACATCCAATCTCTGTTCCAGCAGGTCTCGTATCTTTCCTAAAATCGTTTCCAGCTTCTTGGTCAGCTGCGGCTCGTACAGCTCGTACATGTACCTGCTCTCCTTGTTGTCCCAGAATATTTTCGTATACGCCATGACATGCTGCCCCTTCTGCGGGCTCTCGGGAATAAGCGGATATACCAAAGACTGCTTCGGCCCTTCTATCTTCTCGATTGCCTTGGGCTTCAGGTGGTGTATCTCCACGCCTTCCATGTCGATGTGCCTGCCGGACTGGTTTATGTTGATGGTCTCGACGTTGATGGGTATCTGCGCTACGCGTGGCATGACTGTGACAGGGACTTGTATCTGCTGCGGGACAGGGGAGAAGGTGGGCATAGGTTGCTGCATTTGTGGTGTCCCACCTGCTTGTTGCATCTCTGGAGGATAGGATTGCATCTGCTGCGTAGCCAGAATCCTGTATCCCCTTATCGCCTTTCTTGCAAAATTACGAAGAGGGTTCATTGCACCACTATTATCTTTTGTTTTTGGCATCGGTTAAAGATATTCATCCTGCTGTCACTGTAGGCTCTGCTGATGCATAGCTGCGGACAAAGACGTAATCGAAATAGGTGTGCTCGGCTGTCGAGTAATCTCCTACGCCCAATGCGACATATGTCGGAGCAATTCCCCCGGAACCGCTTTTCTGGAGGGTAACAGTTGCCATAGACCCTTCGAGCTGCTCCCACGTGCCCTTGGCGTATGTTGTGGGTGTGTATGCGGTGGTGGTCCTGAACCATGTGTTCCTTATGGTGATCGACGACGTGCCTATCGCTGAGGGCATGCTGTCAACTTGGAGTGCAAGATAGTTCCTATAGTATGGATAATCCCACAGCTTTGCTGCGACGAGCTTTGTTGGGGCGCCGTAATAGCTTTCATAAGAGGCAGCATTCGTAAAGCCAGCATACGCACCATATGCAGAGCCGTAATAGTTTGTGATCTTGACCTTTGCAGAAATGATGTAATTCGACGTAGGCAGGGCTGATTTGGACACAACGACCCCGCCTGTCCATTGGTATCCCGAACCTACATTAAAGTCGAGCAGGCTGTCGTGCACGGATGCGGTCGTGCCCGAGTCGGCAAAGTGTGCTGAATTCCATTTGCTTGAATCTATCTTGCTTCCGGCAAAATCATCGAAGAAGATGAAAGTATTCTCCCCGTTGCTTGAAGACATCGGCGGGTTGCCGTAGGTGATGTATATCGTCTTTGAACCCACGGGTATTGACGGGACTTTGATCCATAACCTGGTTGATGCTGAATTGCATGCAGACTCGTTCCAATAACTCAGCTGTGTTGCCATGTCGCTGTCAAGAACCCTCATGTCGCTGCAATCAGAAAGCACCTTGCCGGCTGTATTTGCGGTCGCGAGTATCTGGTAGTTGGAAATAGATAGGGTTGAGGTGATGGTGATTGGAATTGATGATGGAGACTGGGACGTCGTGGTTGTGGTAGTTGTGGAACTGGTGGTTGAGCCCGTGCTGGAAGTAGTCGAACTGGTCGTAGAACTAGTGGTTGTCGAACTCGTCGTGGTTGTGGTAGATGTGCTCCCGCGTGTCGATATTGACGCATTGTTCTGTCCCCTGTCATATACAAGCATGATCAGCTGGTTAGATACTGTGGATGAAGGTGTGAAAAGCATGGAATAGTTGAGGTTGCTCAGGGAAGAGACGAGCGCGAGCGAAGGCTGCGTGGTAATTGACAGCATGTTTTGGGCGAACTTTATTTCTATGGTATAATCGGCAGTGGTATTGGAAATCTTCATGGTAGTGTTGATGAAATCGCATTGCTTGCATGTGCTGTATTCGGTGACTGCGACTGCTGAGATATAATTGCTCACCAGCGCGCGTGTCGCATCCGATATGTCTGCCTTGAGTATATCCGACTGGTACTTGAAGAGCGTGCCTATGGAGAAGAAGATCGCTAGCCCGATGATGAAAAACAGGATGAACTGGACTATGGTGGATTGTGCTTTCATTCTAAAAGAAGTTTGATTTCGGTTAAAGTTAAAGTTTTTCCGCCTATACTAGCCTGCGTGATGGCTCCGCGGGTGATTCGGATGTTCTTGCCGATCGAAGTCAGTATCGTTCCTGTAGGGACGATGTTGATTTTCTGGCCTGTTGCGGATATCGCGCTGTCGAGTTCCCTGTAGTAGACGCGGTAGGTGATATTGTAGCCGTCTTTGATGCTGTCTGCGCGCGAGCATATCACGTAAAAGTTATCGTTGTTCAACACTCCCTTTGCCGGCGGGCAGGCGCCTTGCGAGGACAGCCATCCTGCATCAGCTGCGACGTTGCTCACTTTGCTTGCGAACGAGAACTGGATATAATTGCTATCCGCATCTCCGCTACCCGGCTTTAATGTCCACAGCCCATCAGCACCGATGTTGAAGTTCTTCTCCCCGCCGTTCGAAAAAACAGAGAACACCTGGCTGGTAAGGGAGTTGGAATTGCTCTGGTCGAAAGACGCTGCGACATCGTCAACAGCAGCCCTTCCCTGCGTCTTCTCTATCAGCGGCAATCCCCACATGTATGCGGTGGAAGCAAGACCTATTGCAATGACTACGATTAAAACTGTGGATATTATCTCGCTGACGCCCTTCATGGTTGCACAGCCGGTTTAGGTAATGGTCTTCTGAGCATTTGCATGGGAGGAGCTGGCCTGCGCATCTTCTTCTCTACATCTTCCAATGCAGAGACTACGGACTGGTTCGTCTCGAGGATTTTCTTGTTCGTTTCGACAAGCTGGTCCAGCTTTTGCTCCAGCATCGGACTACCGGCTGATCCTTCCTCGGATGCAGAAGCCTTGATAAATGACAACAGTTCGCTCAATCTCGATGTAAGGTCATCCAAGCGCGAAGGTATGCGCGACAGTTCGATTCTTAGTGCGTCGTTCGATTTTGCCAATTCGTCCACAAGCTGCTGGTTCAATCTTATAATGTCGACAAGTTCGCGGTAGAATTCCTTGCTGTCGAATGATGTGGATTCGATGTGTTCCATCCTTTTCTCTAGCCTGCGCAACGGGGAAACAGGAATTATCTCGACTTCTTCATCCTGATTATGGGGCATATTATGTATTTGACAGCGGGGGTTAATAAAAGTTAATTTCTGCACGATTACAAATAGGTTTATGCTTCACGAGAAA
>SCSR01000081.1 GCA_004297575.1 archaeon | reverse complement strand
TGGACCAGCAGGGATTTGAACCCTGAGCCTTCTGCTTGCAAAGCAGACGATCTAACCAGATTGATCTACTGGCCCTTGAAAATAGATTGAAATAAGTAAGATAAGAATTTGATTTATTGTCTAGCCCATTTGAGTTTCTTGCTGCTTCTGCGGAGTTTCTGGTTCCTCTGGCACTTGCTTGAGCAGAAATAGAAAATCTCGCCTGTTCTCTTGACAAACATCTTCCCTGTTCCCTTGGGTATGTTGCGCGAGCAGAACGAGCATTTCATTTCGATTCAAGGCTCCCTGAAGTTTCCATTTCAGTTTCCCTCAGCATCAATACGTCTTTCGCACGTATCGGGCCGATGACGTTTCTGGTGAGAATCTTTCCCTTGTCTGGACCGTCAAGAACACGGCACCTGACCTGCGTGACTCCTCTGACACCAGTCCTGCCTAGGATTTGCAAGACTTCGGCAGGATACGACTCGCTAGGCATTCACATCACTTTTTCATCTGGTTGATGGTTTTGACTAGCTCGCTTACAGAATCTTTTGCCTCGCCAGCATCAACAACAGCTATAGCAGCCGATTGAACGTCAATGCCAGCCGCCCTTCCAAGCTCAAGCTTGCTAGGCACATAAACATAAGCAATCTTCTTCTCTTCGCACAATACAGGCAAGTGCATTGCTATTTCCTCTGGCTCTATGTCCTCGGCTATAATGACCAACTGGGCCTGGCTTTTCTCAATTGCCTTTGTCGTCTCGTTAATGCCTATCCTCAGCTTGCCAGAATTCTTCGCAGCCTCTAGAGCTTGCAGTACCTTATTGCTCAACTCCTTGGGCACACTGAATTTTACGTAAGCTTTCGGCATCTTATCATCACTTCATCAGTATCATTAATTAAAGCGGAAAGTATAAAAGCCTTTAGAGAGGCAGTCCAAACGCCTCTGAGAATTTTTCTATCTTCTTGAATTCCTCGATGAACTTCAATCCTTTCTTGGTGATCTTGTAATTCACATGCCCCTGGCTGTCAACGGTCTCGATGAATTCGTTCTGCATGAGCATTTCCAGGTATTGTTTCATCAGCTTGTGGGAAAGGTTTGCCTTGTACAGTATGTGCGTGGGCTTGGCCCTGCCGTTGTCACGTATGACTTTGAGTATATCGATCAGCACATGCGCCTTCGACCTACGTTCGCTCATGTTTGTTCACCTGTATCAGCATGTAAAGCAACGAGCCAAACCCGAACAGCATGGAGAAATGTGCAAGCGCGAAGAATGCACGCGAGAAAGGAAGAAGGAACATGAGCAGGTGGAATGCCGCGATGAAAACAAACCCGAGCATGACATGCAGGCTGTACTTGTTTTTCCTGGTGTTGTAATTGTGTATCGTCTTCATGCATATGTATGACAGTATGAGGATTGCGATGACTTGGAACAGTTGGAAGTAGGAATTCATGAACGGGAACATCACGAATGTGGAAGTATCGATGCCGAGCGATGACACCAGCGGAAGCAAAAGTTTTCTCCTGGTCTTCATGTAGGAAAGCGCTATCAGCCCGTAGCCGATAATCGATGCTGCATAATAGCCATAGTTTGCGAACTTGATCACGGCGTATGTTGTCAGGTCAACTTGGTTGAACTCGCAGATGGGCTGGCATGACGTGAAGTTGATATATCCATACAGGTTGCCAAGCGCCATAGCAAACAAGCCGGCTGTGATGAAGACAAAGCCTGAATGGAAGAGCAGCTGCGTCCTAGTGGAGCCCAGCTCGTACAGCTTGTACGAATAGTAGCTCAGCAGCACGCCTACGAATGCGGCGAGCATGTATATGACAGAACCGAATTGGTAGTACCAGAACGGTATGAGTATTGCCATCAACAAATAATTCTGCGTGAAAGCTGATAAAACATATGGAACATAGTTCTAGACCAGGTTTTCACAAACGAGGTATATATGCCATGTCAATTGATTGTAAGGGAGACGCCAAAGACAAATAGACCGGAGGTGATGCAAACACAACCAACCACATTTCACTTATTCCTCCTTCCTTTTTTATTTATGGCTAAAGTGCGCGACTATTCCCTTTTTTGATTTTTCTATTTTAAAGAAACCCATCCTGTAGAATTGGACCATTGCCCCGTTGTTAATCTTGCTAACATCAGGCTCCGCCAGCGCATTCAGAATCTTCCCATCGTTCATCAGTAATTTTATTTCCACGTTCGGGTCGGAGACCCAGTGTATTTTCGGGTCATCGTAGCTGATTTTTGCAGATACGTACTTGGCGCGTTTCTTCAGCACGACTGTAAAAAGATTGATCATCCCAACGCTCTTGTTGAAAAGTTTCGTATCGTTCTTGTCGATGTAAATGTTCTTGCTTAGCGGGATGGTCCTGTTGCCTATATCACCAAAGTCCGGATGTAATGGGGCTTGTATGCTTTTTGTCGGAGGCATGTCATCGATCACGATTTTTGTTGGATGTGCGACGGCAAAGTATCTGTTTGAGATCGGGTCGACAATCCTTCTGTTCTCTGCGTACAGTATGTCCACTGGTATTTCGACATCAGCCTCGCTCAATCCCATCGCCTCTATGAATTTCCTTATCGCATCAGGCTGTATGCCTCTTGCGCGCAATGATTGCAATGTCCATGTTCTCGGGTCGTCCCAGCCAGATATTTTTTTCTGTGCAATCATTTTCCTTGTCTCGGACTTGCTCAGCTTGCCCTCTGCAATCTTGAGCATGCCATAATGAACGAACATCGGCTTGTTCCATCCCATCTTGTCCCAGATGAACTCCTCAACCATGTCCTCGATGACAAGCTGCTTTCCTCTCAGCACGTGCGTGATGCCAAGCAAATGGTCGTCGACTGCCCATGAGAATTCCAGCGTCGGCCACACCTTGTACTTCTTCCCGACTCTCGGGTGCTCGCGGTCCGATATGCGCAGCATGACCCTGTCCCTGAATGCCGGGTTCGGGTATTGCATGTCTGTCCTTAACCTCACGACAGCGCCCCCTTTCTTTATCTTTCCGCCAAGCATCTTGTTCCACATCTCAAGATTTTCATCAACCGGCTGCGACCTCTCCTTGCACTCGATGCCTTTCTCCCTGTTGTCCCTGAGCTTTTTCTCGGAGCAGGTGCACACATACAGCATGCCTTTCTCGATCATGTGCGTGGCATTCTCGTAAAATATCGGCAACCTGTCTGACTTGTAGACAACCTCATCATACTTGACACCCAGCCAGTCCAATCCAGCCTTGATCAAATCGTACGCCTCTGGCAGGATTGTCTTTTCCACGCTACCTATGGTATCGTCAAAAACAAGAACCAGCTTTCCATGGTATCGCTTGACATACATGTCGTTCAGCAGCACCATCCTTGCATTGCCTATGTGAAGCGGGCCTGATGGGAACGGAGCAAGTCGCATCACCACCTTGCCATCTTCAGCGTTTACAAGCCCTGGCAGCCCCACTTCCTCTGTCTCCTTAGGCTTGACAGGCATGCCGAACTCTTCGAGCCTGAGCCTCTGCTCTTCTGTGCTCAAACCGTTGACGTATTTGACAATTTCGTTGACCTGCTTAACCAAGGACTTGATATCTTTCTTCAATTCAGGATTTTGTGCAAGCACGCTGCCAATTACCGAACCCCCGTTGGCTTTTCCATCATGATCAAGGGCGTTGGCGAGTGCATGTCTCAAAATATTCTCGTCCATTCTATTAGGAATTGGATGATTTGCTATTAAAATATGATTCAAAGCCGTTTCCTGATGATGTTGGTATTTAATATATTTTGCAAAATATGTATGGCACCCTATGATTTAACTATAAATACTACTTTTCCCGATAATGTATTAGGTGTAAGGCTTGGCCCAAAAAGAAAGAATAATGCCGAAATTGTTTTTACACGTCAAGCCTATCAGAATATTGACAGTTCTTCGCGACGGACCCAAGTATGCGACCGCAATCTCCAAGGAAACCGATTGCACGTACTCGCACACGGTGAAATTGCTCGATGTGTTCAGGGATTTCGGGCTGGTCGACTTTGAAAAGAAGGGAAGGATCAAGATAATCAAGCTGACAGACACAGGCGAGGACCTTGCAAGGTCTGTGAGCAGCATTGTCCTAAAGCTCGGAAGGCTAAAGGAAAAAGTCGGCGGCTAAGCCGTCTCAATTTCGCTCTTGACAACCTCTAGCAGCGTCTTCTCAATGTAATGGTAGAACATGTTCTGTGTCAATTCATACTCTGTCTTGAAATGTTTCTTGCCAGTCTCGTCAAAAATGACTGTCTTGTGCGTCTGCACGAGGTCCCATCTCTTCAACGCAGCCAACGGCTTGTAGAACATGGACGGGTCGTCGGTGCGGGATATGCCAAGCTTTGCTTCCAGCTGCGAAGCCTCGGCCTTGCCGCCGTTCTGCTTGAGGAATTTTATAATCTCGATGGTACGGTCCTTGAGCTTCTTTGTTTTAGGATGGTTACCATGCAGGAGCGTCACCACAGTTTTCATGCTAGATATTTTCTTTTCAAGCCTTAAATTATGCTTTTCTCGGCGCGAGCAATTCGCAGAAACTAACCGGATAGAATTCTAACTTTTCAGATTTTCTCTCAGATATCAATCCCTGCTTCACAAGCGAGTCGAGATGGGTCTTGATTTCATCCCCGTTGATTTTCAGCTTGTTGCATATGGTGCCTGCAGTGCAGCCTGGGGTTTTGCACAAATGCTCGTATATTTTTTCCTCGGCTGTGATCATACTTAACAATCGATTATAGAAGAAAGTTGTATATAAGCATTCTTCCTTCATTACAGCGTATGCCGTATGCCATTACCGAGTTAGAAAAGGCGATAGTGTTGGCGTTCTTGCTATCTAGCAAAGGGAAGCTCGAAAAATTCCTCAACAGGGAAGAGGTGTTGAAGAGATTCAAGATTAGGCAGAGGAGGATGGCGACGAGATATATGGAGAAGCTTGTGAGAAAAAAGGTGCTGGAGAAGAAAGGCAACGACTACAAGCTGTCTGGCGAAGGCATCAGGCTTGCAAAAAATCTCCTTGCTACCGGAGTGGCATTAGGATATTTCCGTGACATTGTCGGGAATAAACAGATTTAAGCAACACCCGGCAGATGGTATGTATGAAGGTCTGCAACTGGTGCGGCAAGCAGGTGCCATTCACGAAGCTGAAGGACAAGGGCAAGTTCTACTGTTCCCAGTCATGCCTGGACAGTTCCAAGTGATCGTCTTTCAGTGTGTCGTCAAGAATTTTCCACCATCGCATGAATAATTCTTGGTAATAGCTAGCCGAGTCTCTTGTCAGCATGTGGTTAATTGGTTTGCCATTTTCAATATCTTCTTGACCTTGTTTTTCGTAAACTATTGGGATAACATATCTTTCCCCACTTAGCGATATTTTCATATAATGGGCATCGTCAAGAGGTACAAGCATGATTTTGCCTTTGCGATTAGGATAGGATGGACGAATTGCACCGTTTTTCGACGCATAATTGAAAATTAGCTTTTCGTCATGTGCCTTAACCGTCTTTTGTATACATTCCCTGACTTCGCTGTAAAGTTCTTTCATGTAATTTTTCTTCTGCTCGTGATAGAAGATGTCCTTCCACATTATTGAAAATATGTTATACTATATATATGAAGCATCATATAGATGCTCATTGCTTCTCGGAAGATTCCTTTTCTGTTACTACGCCTTGCATCTGGTCGATTTGTCTTTGGGAAATGGTTTCAAACAGGTTGCACCAATCCCTGCCTGATACAACCAGCTCGTAGCCTATCATGCTGGGATGTACGCATTTCCCGCTAATGAGTATGTCCGCATTCAGCGGATCGGATGGAACAAACCATTTGCACGACAGACAATTCTCAGACTGCCACGTGACTCTTTTCAGGTCAATCATAATTAAAAAAGTCAAAAGAAATGGCCGCGAAAGCCAATTAGCTCCTTCCGCCTTTTCTCGCTATTGCTTCTCTTTTTTCCTTAGGCATTGAAGCGAATCCACGCCTGCTTTTTCCTCTTGCCATGTTTATCCCTCTTCCTCCTCTTCTCCCTCCATTCCTTTTCCTCTTGCCTCTCCGCCTTTCCTGCCTATTTCAGACTTTTCCTCAGGCGAGAGCTTTTCTGCCCTGGCTTCCCCTCCCCTTTTTCCTATCTCAGCCATGTGTTCCGGACCGTACTTTTCCACCACGGCTTCGCCGCCCTTCCTTCCGGCTTCTTCCAAGGAGGTGCCCTGCCCTCTTTCAGCAGCTTCGACTCTAGCTTCACCACCGGCCTTTGCGACTCGTTCTCTTGTCTCCATGCTCGCTGCCTGCAATCCTCTTTCTTCGTGAGGTGCTTCGCCGCCCTTCCTTCCGGCTTCCTCACGGCTCATCTTCTTTTCTGCCATCCGATCACCTCGGTTCACTCTAATGACACTCGTCGTATTTATATGTTTCTCCTATTTTTTTCGAAAAACAGCCAACAATTATGACGTGGTTTTCACAATAATGTATCCACATTTCAGTGTAGGATTCAGTTTCATCATGCTAGAGTTGTTAAATTTTTATCTCGACAATCTTGTTCCTGCTTTTCAGTCCCTTGATTATCGACACGGATGACTTGCTGACGCCGAAATGGTCTGCCAAAATCTCAATCAATCTCGAATTTGCCTTACCGTCCTGCGCTTGGGCATCAACTTTGACCTTGTATGAATCCTCTTCTTTCAAGATTTGCGGCTTTTTGGCATTTGGTATTGTCCTGACTGATATGATCATATAACATTAATTGAGCTCAAGCTCTCTTCAACCTATCGATTATCTCTATGTATTCAAGAGCCGGAATCTTTTGCTCCCCTTCAACAGACCAATTAATTTCTTTTGAACTCAGAACTTCCAATGGACGGACATTCTCATCCGAAAATTTTTCGATATCTTCCAGATTCGTGATTATAGGCATGACGTCGTGATTATCCTTTTCATAATATTCGTGGAATGCGCCTGAAAAATAATACGACTCGTTGCCGGAAGATTTTGTGTAGTGTTTTATGAGAATCGCATTAGGGCTGAAATGCTGTCCTGTTTGTTCATAGACAAGGCGAGTGAGCGCCGCATAGACACCCACTTGTTTTGTAATCATCGAAGACTTTGAGACAGAGACAAGTCTGCCGCTTGCTAACTGGATATCCCTAGCAGTTTTTACCGAACTGCCAACCATCTGGCTTAATTCTCCACCAGGCAAGATTTTCCTGCCCGTCACGTTCTCAAACAGGATGCCATTCTTGCCGTGCTTGCTATATACATGAGCCACTGCGTAAGCTTCTATCATAACGAAAAAAGCTAGACCAACTCTAGCCTTTCATGTGCATGAAACGCATCGCAGTCATTTCTTCCACTACCATGCACTCCTTCAGGTTCAGCGGCTCCATGCATGACAGGCACTGGTCGCCTTTCTCGAAACCCTTTGAGGCCATTATAGCCCCGCATCCTCCGCATCTTATTATCATCCAATCAACCTCCATTTTTGCATTCAGGGGTTTCCGGTTTATCCTCTCGAATATTGGGCTGGGAGGGATATCAAATCCACCCTTTTATACAACTCTGTCAAAACTTTTGGTAAAGAAATGTAATTTATCAAGTTTTTATCAATTTATTATAAACTTTTATAAAATTATTACATGTGAGAAAAGTATATTAGTAGGGGATTCGTAAGGTTGTTTATGCCTAAACTCACTTTCATGCTCAAGATAGCCCAGCTGTTCAAGTCTCTCGGCGCCGTCGGAAAGAAATATGTAGACATAAAAGAGGCTCCTCTCGAGATCAACAACGCTCTGAAGGACGAGACGAAAAGAAAAATCATCCGCACGCTCAGGCACGAGAAAAAATATCTTACTGTGATTTCAAACGACACGGGCTCGCCTGTCGCCAAAGTGAAATACCACCTGAAGGACCTGGAGAGGCTGGGCATTGTGACAACCATGCAGCTTACGCGTGAAAAGTTTTTCATCCTCACCGAAAGAGGCAATTGGTGCCTGGAGGCGATCGACAATTACTATCCGAGCGGCTTGATATCCGCGCTTAGGAGCGGGTTCAGGAAGACGCAGCTTAGGCCAATGCCTGTCAAGAAGATCCAGCCAGCAGAGTAAGACGATGTTGGTAGAAATTAAATCCTTAACATGATTTAAAACAGTAGACTATCTTCCGCCAAATTTGTTTGTCGCAATCTGGAAGCAGTTGCAGTTCGGCTTGTGATGCATGAGCGAGCCTTGGAAATAGTCGCAGCTCTTGCTCTTCGCCCACTGGCCGCAATAACCGCATTTCACGCGAGTGGACATTATTTGCTACGACCCTTGCATGTTTTTGCGTGCCTGCGGAAAAGCCTAACCGGTTTCCACATGTGGCATACTGGGCAGTTGTGTCTCATTGTTATCACCTTCAGAAAACCAATCTCTAATCCAGTAAGCACTAGAAAACAATCGTCTGATGTTATTCTATGGGCGTTGCAAGGTCAAATAGGCGGGTTATTGCACGCTCGATTTATCTAAAGGGATTCATGCTGGTTTGTATTCTTTCGGCTCGAATGTCAGGCCCTGCCTTCTCAGATGGTTTGTGATAGTCTGTTCCAATGTTTCCTTGCTGCGCTTGGGATTGTAATCGGTTACTGTCAGGTACAGCATGCCGCCGCTGAAGACTGGATTCTTTTCCAATGGGAAGAGGTTTTCAGGCGTACCGACCATGCACTCGTATGCTATGTCCAACGGATCGAGCACCTTATCCAGGTATTTCGCGTCGACGTTATTCGGCAGGTTGCCAATCCATCCCCCTACATATGGCATATATTGGAAAGCGGAATTCAGGCTTAAATCCTTTCGCACGGAGTAAGAAATCATGGTCAAGGGAGCATATGATACCAGGAGAGCAGATGACACCAGAAAATCCGAGAAGTACAATGGACGATGGGTGATCGGGGATAACCTAGTTTTTTCTGAACCCTCCAGTTCCCAGATTATTGATAACAGGATAAATCCTCATGCAGTGACTACGGTTAGCGAAGAAATGCCTGTAGTGAACGAGCACAATATTGTAAAGACGCACATCGAGCCTCAGGCGATGTATATGGAATTGCTCGCGGCAGACAGGCTGAAGAGCAAATTGAGCATCCTGACCGACATGTATCCTGAGGTTGTTGGCGAAGTTGCGCTTTTCGATGGAGATGACACACAATCCTTGCTGGCTGTATATGCACATTCGACGTCCACCCCAAGTTTAATGGCCGACATAAAGAACTCTATCGATAGAATCGCCTATCCGGTTGGCAAAGTGTTAGCATACGAAATTAGCAGTGGAGGCGTATGGAAATCAATTGACTTCGATCCTGGGATAAAGTACAAGGAAAGAGCCAGGTAAAATCATATCTATATCCTAGCAATCCCAAGTATTGGCATGCGAAGATCGTCCGGTCACGACTTTGTGGACCCTATCATCCTAAAGGTGCTCAAGCAGTCCAAGCGCTCCATGTCCGTCCTGGGCATCAACTACATGGTGAACGGAATCGCTGAAAAGACAATCAACCTGAACGTCATCAACGAGCACATGAAGCTAATGGTCAAGGCCAGGAAGGTTTCCGAAACATTGAAGAAATCCACCGGTGTCAAGTACTACAAGCTGGTTTAGAGCTAGCCCAACCTTTTCCCGTCAATGAATATTTCTCCATCGTCGTTTTCTAGCATCGCTCCGTTGACCTTTGTGTTGTACAGGTATATCCGTGAATTCTCATTTGCAATCGCGTCCTGTTTTATCGTAGAATTGTAAAACATGTAAGTGACATGGTCCCTGGCTATCGCGATGGCTGCGTTGCTGTTGCGGACGATGACGGTGGCAGTAGCCCCGCTGAACTGCACGTCGGCCAAATCGGAATCGGATATCTCCACCGTGGCGTTGTTCCATGCCTGCGGGTACCAGTCGCGCACAAAGGTGTTCACAAGGGTCAGATTGTTGGTGTCGTATGCAAGAGAATAATTTTCGTATGTCTTGGTCCTGAGGTTGGATATTTTTACAACCGAGTTGGGATTCGTCCAGTCCGAGCCTGCATTCATGCCGATTGTCATTGAAGAATCGACAAATGTCACGTCAGAATACATGTCAAGGGTCGCTCCCCAGTCAGTGAATGTGGATTTCTTTACGTCCAGCACCATCAGTGAGTTTCCCGCGTTCGGCACATCCAGCCTGAACGATTCCGCATACCCTTTCGGAAGCATGAATTCGCCGGAGACGTTGGTCAGCACAAGCTCCAAAAACAGCGAGCTGCCTTCCGCAACCACGCTGACATTGTTGTTGATTGTCAATCCTATCACGCTGTCGTTGATAGTGAATCTCACGTTCCCCATGGAGCTGTGCCACGGCGAGCAGCAGCCGACCCCTTCGACCTTGTCCAGCGTCACTATAGAGTTGTCATAATAATTCAGGTTGAACCACTTGCCTTCGGCGTTGAGCTTGACATTGTGCATTTCCACCACTGCGTTGTCCTGCGTGCGGAAGGTGTACTGCTGGTTGTAGCTCTGCCTGAAAACCATCTCGGAATTCTCCACCAAAAGTTTTCCAGTGCCGTTCACAATCAGGTTACCGGTCAGGATGAATTTGGAATTGTCTATCAGGTATGTGCCGTCGGATATGACCAGATCACCTGCATGGATGACTTCTTGCCTGCTGGGATTGTTGTTCATGAGCCAGTAAATGCCGGAAAATGCGATTGCAGCCACGATGACCAGGATGAGCAGCTTAGCGATCATGCGCATGATTTAATTTTCACGCTTGATGCTATAAAGGAATTTTATTGAAATGCTTTATCTCTGTTTGTTTCTCAGGTAAAGATAGAACGCCAGGATAAATGAAACTGGATACAGAATGATGACATCAATCACATTCAACGCCGGTCCTGCATAGAGCCTGAAAGCGCCGGGTATCATGCCCATGCTTAGAATGCTGAGGAATTCAATCTGGGCAAGGTGCACACTGTAGAGATATAATACGCTTATCGAAAGCAGCACAGCACCATCTCTGAGTTTGTACTGTATACCAACGTTCCTCATGAAATTTGACATGTATGCGTAAAGCAATCCCATTCCCGCACCTGCGGTTATGATCAATGCAGAAACGACGATGCCTTTCAAGGCGCTGATTACGAAAAGCGACAGGAATGCCACGATCGGCAGGAAGATGTACATGATGGCCAAGTTGGACAAGACCATGCAAATAAAAATCAGAATGTTCCTAATAACGTCTTTCACAAGTAATCATTGTCATCCAGCAGATTAAAATGTGATGGTTAAATCCTTTTCTTGTCAACTTCGGTACATGGAAGCATACGAGATAAAGGAATACTTGCAGAATGAAAGAATGCTGAAGCATCTCAAGCCATACTTGGCAAATCCGCAGTCTCTTTTGCATGAGAATATATTTCTGAAATCGTCTGATGCAAGGCTGCCTGTCCCCGAGCTTCGGTCCAAGCTAGCCATTGCCATGATACAGTATCTTGTTGCAACAGATGGCAGCGCCACATCAAATGGCATGATAAGGCATTTCGGAATAAACGGCAGGTTACTGAACAAGCTGATTTTAAAAGCCTATGAAAGGGATTTGTCACCCGAATATGTGGGCGGGGTCATAAACATGTTGAGAAAACATAGCGGCGCAGATTATTCATACCTGGAAGAAGTTGCAGGAAAAACTGGCATCGTGATTGGAGGAATGGATATAACGAAGGATATGAGGGTGCCAAATGCCATGGATGAAAATGTGGAACGTGCGGCTGGCTGGCTTTCCACTGCGCCGTACTCTGAAGCTTTTTATATGCGCAATGACAGGAAAATTCCTGCGCGCAAATCTTTTGACATGAGTTTCAGGAATATCGACGCACTTTTCGTGGAGCACGAGGTTCTGCCATTCTTTTGGGGATATCATAATTACAGTCCTTCAGTCCGGAAAAAGGCAGACGTCCTGCACAACAGGCCTGTAATCAACTTTAGGGTCACTGTAGAGCCAAGGTCAATAGTCAGTTTTTACAGGAACATCGGCATAACCAAGCAAACCGCAGACAGGAAGATATTGTTCGATGGCGCGTCCGATGCATTCATGGCTGGTCTGGTCGATTGCTGGGGATCTGTTTATAACAGCAATGGCGCTCCGTCACTTAACATTAATGTGAATTCGAGATTCGGCAACTTGCTGAAGGAGCTGCAGGAAAGATTCGGCAGGGGCAACAAGCGCGGTGGCGAAAGGACGCATGATTCGTACTCGATACATCTGGCCAAAGGTGGCAGTATTATTGATTTTATGCGCAAGTATCCCATTTCCAACCCCCGGCTGCTTTATCCGATGGAATACTACATGCAGTTTAGGAAGTATCCGGAAGCAAAGCCGTTCGCCAACACAGAAACTAAACATATGCAGAATGTCTAATCTCAGCAACGCCATTGGAAAAACTGACAGGGTCGACGGTTTCGAAATTTCTCATACAATCTCTGTAAAACATCCCAGTCTTCGTATTGTCCTCAAGGAGCATGGCAGAATTTTCATCTCTCTTTCCCATCCAGACAGAGCTGTATTGGGTCCCCCACCAGCCGTGAACGCCTGAAATCATTTCCGACAGAGCCATCGACGGTACGCGTACTCCGGGCGAATCGAAAAAGACAAGAGTAGGATTCACATCTTCGTTGACAGAAAAGACTTCAAGTGGCAAAGCATTTGCAAGCTCTGAGAGCCTTTTCTCATGCCTTTTTATCAAATCAGGCGAGGTCATGAGCGCTGCTCTGTATCTCCCTACTACGGTTCCTAGTACAGGCATGAGAGCATATTTCATGACAGCCCGTTTGTATCTGGAAGGAGCTGATTGCCAGTTTCCATACGACGCCATAAGCGAATCGTATATGCCGCCTCCGGTCCAGGACTGCAATAACTCCCCATCGGTGCTGATGAAAACAACATCACGCTTGGCTTTTCTAATCAAACCATACAGTGCATCCATTCCATCTGGATAGTTCTGGTATGGTTTCAGCATAATCCTATTAAGCTGTCTTTCAGATTTAAATCTGTCAGAACTGCAAGACGTTTATGTTTCCCTGCGCAGAATTAATGAATCATGAAGAGATGGAAAATCATTGTCTTGCTGCCGTACGTCCTCGCTGTGCTGTGGGTCGGTTTCTGGTTTTCAGAGCTGGCTAGGGGCGGAAGCTTCGGGCTGGTCGGGATAAT
>SCSR01000080.1 GCA_004297575.1 archaeon | reverse complement strand
GACCGCTCGCATGGCATGTGAGAGGCTCCGGGTTCGAGTCCCGGTTGGTCCATAACTCTTTACACAATTGTTAACAATGTCTTTGTCAGTTTATTGAATGGCGACCCATGGTCCTTTATTGGTTCCCTTAAAGGATTCACTCTCAAATACTGGAGCATATCTTTACGTTCGGCATATGGCTTGTTTGGGTAAAACTCGGACAGCCTGAAACTGCTTCCATTTGTTGGTGTGAATGATAGCTTTACGCCATATGTTTCATTGATGTAATCTGCCAGTTTGATACCATCACCGGCAGCAAAATAATTTATCGCGCCCCTTTTCAAATCTTCCATTGTATAGACCGATAGACCTGCTTCTTTCCCCGTGCCCACGTCAGCAGACCTAATTTTTGATAACAAGTATGCTGGGTCTAACTCGCCGTGTGGCTTGTTCAATGCACTCTCTAATTCCTCCCCTTCTATCGTCGCTCCAATTACAGTCACAAAGGCGTGAACAGTCCCATTTGTCTGTGGCGACGTCTCTCTCATTTTTTCATATCCATGATCATCTACATTCGAAATCTCGATATAATCTGCAAACGGTTTGACCGTAAGCATCAGTTCACCAGGCCAATTTTTCTTCAATTCTTCCCTGATTTGCCTTTTGAACATATACATTGGGGTGACATCCGCAGTACCATAGTCAGACTCACGCCAATTGCCACCTGAAAGGATATTCCTACCAACCCACTTGACAAACGGGTAACCCAGTGTTTTCTTGTCAACAATGAACCAAGGCTCTTTGTTACGAAACTCTACCACTAGCGGTCCTTTTGAAACGAACGTATTCAACCAATAAGTGTTGCCGTAACTTGCTTCCAATACTTTAAGCAACTGATCCATAGCAAATGGTATGCAATTAAGAGATATAAAGTTGTTTACCAACTTGTCAACATGGTCATATCCGAAGGGTTCAGGACTTACTATAACTTTGTCCGACCTCACATGACGCTACAGATGACGCCAGCACAAGCAAGCGGTATAGAGTTACAGCTTGAACGAAACCGATGGTTGAGTCTACTGAAAAAGAGCTTAAATTCCGAAAACAAAACACGATTTAATGAAACAGCGACCTTCTGAAAAAGCCATTGAACTGGTTATGAGATGGGAGAAAAGCCAAGGTAGAAATCCGATAAAACTGAAAGAGGGTTGTGATATAGTATCAAGTGGTAGACACATAGAGGTTAAAAGTAAATACGCAAAAAGACCCACATCAATTGGATTAAGTTTTTATAATATGAGAGAGTTTAGAAAGTTCAAAAGATATTTTTTGTATGTCGTTTTCTTACAAAAGTGGAAAAAGCCCAAATTGTTAATTTTCAACAAATCCGATATAAAAAGGAAATTTTACGTCTATAAAGTAGCAAGTGTAGAATTTAACAAGAGGTTTCTCGATAAATCCATCGAGATAAAGAATTAAAATTCCATCAATAAAATGCGACAGTCATTTCATCAATAAACTATGCGACAGAACCCCCAACAGTAACCTTTAAATCCTCTTGCGTCCCTTTATATATTTCTCTTGGTGTCACTATGTCAGCCTAAAAATTGCATAGGAGTTAATTTTGTTTAGCGATGAGCGTGTCCGCATTTCTGAGTTCGATGATGATAAGGGACACCTTGCTAGCTAGACTGAAAACGCCAATTCTAAGAGCAAATGTGGATCCCGATCTAGCTGCTCGGGGTTTGAATGTGGAAGGTCTGTGATTACAACGACAGCGAACTGATAACAGATGAAGAGCGAACTGTCTATAAGAGACCTATAATGACACTACCATAGGATCAAGTCTGGTCGATAAGGCCTATTGAACACCAGTCCAATTGGTGGATGGCTCGGCTCGGGGAAACGAAGAAGGACGCGCCAAGCTGCGATAAGCCCAGGCTAACTGCAAGGAAGTTTTGAACCTGGGATGTCCTAATGCAATTTGTCAGCTTCGGCTGATTCCGAAAGGAAAGGCAACCTGGCGAAGTGAAGCATCTCAATAGCCAGAGGAAAAGAAACCAATAGTATTCCGCTAGTAACGGCGAGTAAACGCGGAGCAGAGCAAACCGAACACCGCATGTAAGTGCGGATGAATGTGGAGTTTGGACTTGGGCCTTCCCTAACTTGCTGACTCAAAGTTCGCTGGAAAGCGGCGCGCTAAAGTGTGATAGCCACGTAGAGGAAAGCGAGAAGGGAAATGCCAAGTATCCTGAATACCGTTCCCTAACTACGGAGCGGGAACATGCCTGTCATTAACTGGCAACTCTAAATATTTCTCGAGTCCGATAGCTCACTAGTATGGTGACAGAAAGCTGAGAAGAACTGCGCAAGCAGGGTGAAAAGATCCTGAAACCAAATTGGACATAGTCAGCTGTAGCCTGAAAGGTGCCATCTGAAGGAAACAAAAGGTGGCTTACAAGGTTGCAGCGTCAGTTTCGAAAAATTGGGCAGGGAGTTTGTCTCTGTGGCGAGGTTAACCGCCAAAGCGGGAAGCCATAGCGAAAGCGATTTGTACGCAGCGCAAGCGAGGTACATCGTGCTAAAACGCGATTAGTCACAGGGGCAAGATCCGAAGGGCGTCGATCTAATCCTGGCCAGGATGAAGTCTCTCGAAAGAGAGATGGAGGTCCGATACCGATGATGAGCTGCCAATCTCTCGGGTGAGCCTGGATTAGTGGTGAAAAGCCTAACGAGACGCCGGATAGCTGATTCCTCTCGAAATGCATGTTAGTGCAGCCTGGCTCGAGACAGGTGACTGGGTAGAGTTACTGATTGTGCGGTCAAGGTGCGAAAGCATCAGCCGTGCTGTCAAACTCCGAACCAGTTATCGTCGTAGAAGGCCGGAGTGAGGGTGCCGGGGTAAGCTCAGTATCCACAAGGGGAACAACCCAAAGCAAGGTTAAGGCTCCTAAATTTCGACTAAAAGCAACAAGGGAGTTTATCTCCTCAGACAGTAGGGCTGTAGGCTCAGAAGCAGCCAGCAGCTAAGAAATGCGTAACAGCTTACCTACCGAGGAGATGAGCCCTGAAAATTGAAGGAACTAAGTCGAGTGCCGATACCTTGCACTACGGAAGTAGTGATAGAGAGGCGTACTGTATGGATAGAAGCTCCTGCGTAAGCAGAAGTGGACCGTATAGTATTGAAGATCCTGCCACGAGTAGCAACAGCAGATGAGTTAGAATCTCATCCACCTTAATGGGAAGGGTTTGTCAGCAATGTCGATCATCTGACAGTTAGCCGGACCTAAGGGAGTTCTTAATCGAATCTCTCGACAGGCAAATCCGTTAATATCCGGATGCCTTGGAGATACGTGCCGCAAGGCAAGGCGAGTTTTTGACACTTCAAGATAGAGTGACGCAAGTTAACTGTTGAATCCTGCGGAGTCTTGTAATGAGGAGAAGCAGGTGAATGCAGGAATAGCCCTGTGTATGCAGGGTTCAGTTGATTCTTGGAGTCCATGAAAAGAAAACTTGCAAGGATTCTCCATGACCGTACCGAGAACCGTCACAGGTCCCAGCGCTAAGAAGGCGAAGGTGTAATAGGACAACCCAGCCTAGGGAAATCGGCAAATTAGCTCCGTACGTTCGCAATAAGGAGTGCCTGCTGTTTCTCAAGGAACAGCAGGTCGCAGTAACAAGGACCAATCGTCTGTTTAACAAAAACGCCGGAGACTGCTAATGCGAAAGCACAAGTACAGTCTCTGATGCCTGCCCAGTACTGGTCGGTTAAACACGGGTACAACCGTGCGAAGCCCCAGTAAACGGCGGCGGTAACTCTGACCGTCGTAAAGTAGCGTAATCCCTTGCCGTTTAATTGACGGCCCGTTTGAATGGCTCAACGAGTTGGTCGCTGTCCTGGGCTGGTACCTAGTGAAATTGCTTTTCTGGTGAATAGGCCAGAGACCTTCAGTGGGAAACTTAGACCCCGTAGAGCTTTACTGCAGTCTGATGCTGTGATAAAGTTGTGATTGCATAGCGTAGGTAGTACTCGCTATAGGCTTCGCCTTCGGGCAAAAGCCAAGAGGAAAGTGTAACACTACCCTTTCGCAACTTTATTGCTTACTCGAAAGAGGACAACTTCAGATGGGCAGTTCGGCTGGGGTGGTACGCCCTCGACAAGAAATCAAGGGCTCCCAAAGTCCAGCTCATCGTGGTCACAATGGAAGTTCAAACAATGAGTTTACCATTCCAGTATGACGAAAGGATGATTAGAGAGGTAGCTAATGAGTTATGTGCTTCTGTTGCCGCAAAGAAATCACGAGTAGAGTGCAGACGCAAAAGCTGGATTGACCGGATCTTCTAAAGCTAGAGATCCGGCTACGAAAGTATGGGTTAGCGATACCTCGGTTGGCCTTAATGGCTGCCGGGGGCACAAGAAAAGCTACCTCGGGGATAGCACCGGTGGAGGTGCAATTTTCCAAAACATTCCGCCAAGTTTTACAGTCTAATTTTCCCGCTTAGATAGCACAATATACAGGCTGCGTGCCCACCTTAGGTAGCGGTAAGAATACGAAATATCTTCTGCCGGTGCCCCCATAATGGGCCCGTGGCCGGTGAAAGCCCACATTGACCCGGCGCGTTGGTGCGTCGCTGTCGGCTCCCCCTCTCCTGGCTGTGCAGCAGCAGCCAAGGGTACAGGTGTCCACTGATTAAAAGGGGACGCTAGCTGGGTTCAGAACGTTGTGAGACAGTTCGGTCGCTATCTACTGAAGGTGCTGGTCGTCTGACCGGAAGGAGGAATAAGTACGAAAGGAACATTCCTCCGTGGCCTCTAGTCTACCTGTCGTTCAAAGCGAGCAGGGCAGCCAAGCCATGCATGGATAACTCCTGAAGGCATCTAAGGAGGAACCCATCCGGAAATAATAGACAACCGATCCCCCGACTGCTAGCGATAGCGGAAGGGGAACGAGGGCCCTTGTAGACGACAAGGTTGATAGGACAGGGGTGTACGCATCAAGCGTTCGCGCGAGATGTTCAGCCCGCTGTTACTAAAAGCCCGAGGTTCAATAGGCCTTGACAAACAGACTTGGTCCGTGGTAGTGGCAAACACTTTTTCTAAATATTTGCCTGAATTAGGGGACGGTATCCAAAAATGTGTTTTAAATCTCTAACATTCGTTTCATAATCTATGCTGTATGATAAGGTAGACATTATACAACTCGGTAGACATTTTAGCTACGTTGAAGAGTTAGGTAGGCTTGCGAAAGAGCTATGGCATTTCAAGGATGTGAAAATTTACAGGAACCCATATCCAAATTCTAACGACTCGTTCAGTTTGATTACTATAATTGAGCATGTCAAACCTGACTTGTACTCTTTCTTCATCACTGACAAAAAATTGACTCACATCGAGATGTTGATTGACGATAGGGAGGGTGGCGATCCTGAACATCAAAAATGGATGGGTTCACCTTATGAGATACCGTTTGGGCAATGCTTTGGTGTTGGAGAACCTGATGGTCCAATTGGTTTCATGACTACTTACTATATCAAGCAATATAGGTCACGCAATGTAAACAGACTAGGTTTGAAACTTGGCGTACATGAACTTGGACATATGCGTGGTATTGATAGTGACTGTGAAAATCCGAGATGCATACTCTACCATCGGCACGTCAATGAAGAAATGATTATAGATAGAGAGCCTGAAAAGGAAATCGATGTTTTGCAAAAGACTCCGCTCAGGCTATGTGGGAAACATCAGACGATATCTTAATCTCAAAGCTCAACCGTCATATTATGGATGAAATCCATCGTTATCATTCCTGTTTATGCAGAGCAGTTCATTGAAATCGTGCTCAAGAATTTCAGGAAAGGGTTGGTCGATGAGATATGCCTGGTTGTGGATGCGCCTGACAGAAAGATTCTGAACACAATTTCTAAATCCAAACCGAATATCCCGACGAAGATTATTAAGAACAAGCATAGGAGAGGAATCGGTTATGCTATCAAGCAGGGTTACAAGTACGCGCTGTCGAAAGGATTTGATACCATAGTGGTGATGGCTGGAAACGGTAAGGATGACCCGAGTGAGATCCCGAGGCTGCTCAAGAAAATAAGTGAAGGTTACGATTATGTGCAAGGTTCCAGATTCATGCAAGGCGGCAAGTCGTTCAACCTCCCGCTCGGCCGTTACATTCTCATGAAGCTCCTGACCAAGGCATGGCACTCCACCGGCTTCAAAGGCACGGACGTGATGAACGGGTTCAGGGCGTACAAGGCTGGTCTGCTGAAAGATAGCCACATCGATATCAACCAAAAGTGGCTGGACGGGTATTCTCTGGAGTATTACATCCACTACAAGGCCATCAGCCTCGGCTACAAGGTTACAGAAGTTCCTGTTTCCAAGACCTACCGTACCAAGACGAACTATTCCAAAGTATCTCACAGGCAGTGGGGACAGATAGTATGGCCACTGGTCATGCTGAAACTAGGAATGAAAAATTAACCGATTCTGGGCAGGTGCATGCCCTTGCTCATCGCATACCACCTTACAAGGATTGTCACGATTACCGCAACAATGCTTGCTCCAACTGCACCATATCCTAACATGAAAATGATGTAAGAGGCCAATCCTCCGATGCCAGCTGCAGTCGCATACACCTCCTTTTTCAGCACAAAAGGTATCTCATTCAGCAGTATGTCCCGCAACATTCCGCCGCCAACGGCTGTGATGATGGCAAACAGTATCGTGTGGAATATGCTGAGGCCTGCACTCAACGCTACGGCCACTCCAGCGCCGGCAAAAACACCTAGTCCTAGCGTATCCGCCACTTTCATGTACC
>SCSR01000079.1 GCA_004297575.1 archaeon | reverse complement strand
ATCAAGTCCCTTTTCTTTAGCATCTTCCATTTTTCTAGCCTTTTCAAAAAGCCTTCTTGCTGTTTCTGACAAATAATGCTTTATACCCTTGTCCACATCTAGGCGTGGATCAACGCCTTTGGGCAGATTGTAGACTGTTAATTTCATTTGTCCGCCTTGTGTTGTATGCCACAAATCAAATCGAACTTTTTCACCATATTTCGTCAGTTCTTTACTTATCGTACGTGTTATCATTTCTCTGTTTTCTGCATTGGGCTCTCTTAGTCCAGTCCCAAGTAATAGCTGTCCCAACTCGTTATATGCTTCTTTAGGATTTATATTGAAATACAAGCCGTCTTCAAGTTTTTGGACTTCTCCGTAACCTGTTAACAAGTTTACCACTTATTTCAAATAGAACAATTAGGTTTAAATATCCAACTCGTTATTTCTTCTTGCCGTATCCAGAGCCTTTCTTGTATATGCTGTCCAGAATCAAAAGGTTGTAGTCCTTGCCTGATGACTTGAAAGAATATGCGCCAGAGTCTGAAGAATATTCAGATGAGCTAGCTTCACCATAACTGTGACTTGATTTTGCAACATAAGTTCGGACAGCATGTGATGCGATGTTGATGACCTGAAAATCACCATTCGTCTTGCCAAGGTTATGGGATATCTGTAAGAAAGTCTGCAACGGTATAGCTATCTTGACCTTTCTCAGCACCTGCTCCATGTATCTCATGTCTTCCGGCGTTATATCTGACATGTTCCTAGCCAGTCCGACTGTTTGTGCGCCCTTGATGTTTGCCGATTCGAGGTTGACGTTCAATGCAAGGCTCCATTTGAAATCCACGCCACGGAAATCCGCGCCATCGACAGTAGCATCATTCAGTACCGAATAGCTGATGTTTGAATTGGAGAATTTCGCATTTTTCATGTCAGCAAGAGTGAAATCTGTCCACGAGAGGTTTGAATTGGAAAAATCAGCACCTTGCAAGTCACAACCGTTGAAAGAGGAATGGCTCAGGTCGGAATGGCTGAAGTTCGCACCGCGCAGGTCGAGGTTGATGAAATTCTGGGACCTGGCGATGGTGTTGGAGAAATCCCTTTCACCCTTTTTGTATCTCTCGGCAATCTCGCTGGAGGACATTTGCCTTTTGCCCATGATTATATTTTTGTAGCATATGCTTAAATTTCTGTCTTATACATTACCATTACATAATATCATAAAACGTAATATTTAAATACATTGTAATGGTAAGATAAATCATGAGGATAATCAAGAGAAGGAAAGGCGGTACGGAATATTTCTACCTGCAACATTCAGTGAGAGAGGATGGCAAGGTCGTGACAAGAGAGCTATATCTGGGAAAGAGCATACCGAAGGGAATCAGGAAAATCGAGGAACAGCTTGCACTGGAAATGAAGCAGCCGTTATACAGGAAATTGGAAAAGATAAGAGATAATTTTCAGAAGGAATGGAAAAAATATCCAGAATCGGCAAAGGAAAAAGAACTGCATGAAATAGCCATAGCCTTCACCTACAGCACAAATGCGATAGAGGGCTCTACGATAACGCTCGAGGAAGCAAGGCAGATACTGGAGGACAAGATAGCCCCGAACAAGCCGCTGAAAGACATCAGGGAAACGGAATCGCATGCAAAGGTGTTCCTGAATATGCTGAAGACGGGAGAGAAAATATCAGAAAGCCTGCTGCTCGGCTGGCATAAGGATATTTTCGGGGCGACGAAACCGGATATCGCGGGACGATTCAGGAATTACCTGGTGAGAGTTGGCATGTACATAGCGCCTGATTGGCGGGACGTGAAGAAACTCATGGAGGGGCTTGTAAAGTTTTCAAACGAGCTGGGATTCAATCCTGCAGAGCTGTCCGCAAGGGCCCATTACAGGTTCGAGAAGATACATCCGTTCGGAGACGGGAACGGCAGGATAGGCAGGCTGCTGATGAACTATATTC
>SCSR01000078.1 GCA_004297575.1 archaeon | reverse complement strand
TATTTGCAAAGAAATGAGAAAAATCAAAAGTCAGAGGAGAAAATATTTTGCGTTGGATCTTATGAAAGCTATTTCCAAGAACAGAATATTTGAGATTAGGGAATTCGAAAATAGGATGAAAATATTTGGTTACATCACACCTCGTAAGTTTGTTTGGAGTTATTGCAAAAAGGGGATAATTAAAAGAATCAAAAGGGGTGTGTATTTTATTAACTCTTAGGAGCTAGAATCGCATCTTTTATTTGTAAATAACCACTCATAGTTACATTATTCCATATTTTATTTGCCTCTATAATTTTTATTTTATACTTAAAGAATGGAGCATTTATTACAAAACTTTCATATTCTCCACCTTCCCCACCAAGGTTCAATCCATATCTATCACTATTTTTTTTCAACTCAATAATAGATTCGTTGTCCATAATTCTACCAAGCCATTTTTCATCCAAACCTTCAGCTGCAACGCTCGTTATCATGATTTCGAAATTATTTTCTAGCAAGTTCTTCCAATATTGTTCAGTATCAATCTTCCACAATGGTGCCAAACTTTCCAGACCAAGTTTCTTGCAGATGTTGTCTATCCTAGTCTTCTGGTAATTGCTCGCAAGCGCGCCCGACACAACACCGTCAATTTCGCTTTTCATTTTCGCAAGAGCCTTTTCCAGGTCATCCAATTCTTTCTCTTTCTCCCCACCAGTCTCTACCATGATCTGTTTTATTCCCATTGCTTCAGCTTGCAACGGTGTAAGCTCTACGCAAGGATGGTGGAACATGTACGAGTCCATCCTCAACGGCTTGAAAGTTATCAGGTATTTTATCTCATGCCCTGCTTTTATAGAAAGATAAGTTGCATACAAGCTGTCCTTCCCCCCGCTGAATAATGCTGCCAGCTTCATACAACCGCTTAATTAGTCTAAGAATTTATAGGTTTGGATTTATATTTGAACTTGAAAAACAATACTCATTTATGGGAAAACCCATCTGCATGTTTGTTATATTTCTCTTCACCGCTATCTTGGCAACATCTTTAGTATATGCACAAACATCATCTTGTACAACTGGCTTGGCTAGCACACAACCATTTTCATACAACAATTATAATTTTTATGTCACAAACAAATCGTTGGATGCAGCTCCTGCATGGGCTAAAATCCAAGTAAATGATTCTTTAGGAAATATGGTAATTACAGATACGCTAAATCTCGGTCAAACGAAAACATATAACACCAATGGATTCAGATTCACACTGACGGCCGCGAGTATACTTACAAGCGGGGGCGCTTATCTTCGGATATGTCCATTGTACAATCTAACAGTTACAGAATATGGCATACCTGCTGGGACCAATTGGGGAGCGATGATAAATGGACAGTACTACCAAACATCCAACACCAACATGGTAATCAACGATTTGTCTGAAACACTCACCTACAGATACGACTATTCTGTGCCAGAAGGCACTGGTATCAATTATATACCGATATCTTCATGTACGGGTACAGCAGAAATCACTACTCCCAATCCAGGCGTAAGTTGCACATATTCTGCGCAGTATTTACTCACTACGGTTGTCTATCCTTCGGGATCGGGAGCAGTTTATCCGGTTCCGATACCGGGTGGGATTTGGTACAATACAGGTTCACATGTCACGATATCTGCTATACCAAACAATGGTTACACATTCACAACATGGGTCGGGAATGGTTCGGATTCGTACACCGGTTCTAAAAACCCAGTTTCAATAATCATGAATGGTCCGGTTACAGAGTCCGCTTACATGACAGCATCCACAACAACATCAACTACAATGACAACATCAACAACCACGATATCACCTGTGCCTTCCATCAGCGTCATTTCTCCAAGTGGAGGAGAAGCATGGCGAGTAGGATATACATATCCGATTCAATGGACTCTGTCGGGTCTAGATTCCACATGGACCAGCAACCAGTCGATTCAACTTCAATTATGGGATAACACAGGCAGCAACTTCATAGGGACCTTCTGCACATCCTGTTTTTCAGGGTCTAAAGGTGGTTCTTACAGCTGGACAATCCAGGATGTGTTTGCTTTGGGTGATAAATATGTTCCGATTCAAGCCGGCAAGTATACGATAAGAGCCTCGGTTGTAAGCAAATCACAATCGCAGTATTATCCGCTAGCTTTCAGCGCACCGTTCACAATCAACAGTTATGCCTGTACTGACAATGGCATGAACTTCTATCAAAAATCCTCAGTGACATCAAGCCAAGGAAACGTCTGGTGGGATCAATGCATCCAATTTAAGGATGGCATCCCATCAAGCTCCACATCTTGCTCAGGTTCCGATTGTTACTTGTATGAGATGCTTTGCCAATCCCCGACAACAACTTCCGGACAGGTGACTAAGACATATGATGGGATATATAGCGTACAAACCAATTGCGCAAACGGATGTACTGATGGGGCTTGCGTTGGTGGTGTAATCACACCAATAACATCTACTGTAACGTCAACATCTACTTTAACGTCAGCAACAACCACGGCAATACCAACTATAACCAGCACTACATCTACAATAACATCAACTGCGATTGCATGTAGTTCTGGATTTGTTTATTCGAATACGGTCGGCACATGTGTCAAAAAGGCAACATCGTTTGATCCAGCCAAGCTTTTGCAGATAGCGTTTAGTTTGCAAAACTTCAAGTCACAATTTGATTCATTGAGCACTCAGGCACAGCAGATATCAGATTACTACAAATCTCAGGGCAATATGGAGAAATCCAACAAATGGCATAGCATTTCACAAAAGTTTTCCAGTCTAAGTGCAGACGTAAGCAAGATAGTAGATTATTTGATATCGAACAAGGACAACCTGAATGACAGTACCCTTGAAAATGCTAGGGCGATGATCACCGATTTGAACAACAATCTAAATTACCTTGCAATATATACCTTGGAGGCAGTCAGATGAATCCTCTGATAGCAATTATAGTATTGGGTGTTTTGGTAGTTGCGGTTTTAGTAGCAGTATTTCAATTCAACTTGCTAAATCTGGCCGCCCCTTCGAAAACATCTTCTAGTCAAGCTACGACAGATGTCACTGGTGCGCAAAACAATATATCAAATAGCATTGCCAACATGTCATCTACAATCAACAACATACAAAATGCTTTGAAATGATGCTTGCCTGAAATTTACATTCATATCCTAAAGACTTAAAAGTTATACTGTGTTGAAAGATACCATCAAGCCGAGGGATTACCAGCAGCATATAGCAGAGACCGCGTCAAAGCAGAGCACGCTGGTCGTGTTGCCGACAGGTATGGGCAAGACGCTTGTCGCAATACTTGTCGCAGTGAAAAGACTGGAACAATATCCGGACAGCAAGATTCTTGTGATGGCTCCGACGCGACCGCTGAACGCACAGCACCAGAAAAGTTTCGAGGAATTCCTGACAGACGGGAAGATATCGCTTGTGACAGGAAAGATTTCACCGGATGAACGCGAGCAGATTTACAAAAACTCCAATATAATCGTCGCAACGCCGCAGACAATACAGAATG
>SCSR01000077.1 GCA_004297575.1 archaeon | reverse complement strand
CAACCATCGCATTCCCCACAACAACAAACTATACCGTCACCATATATCCGTCCCAGCAGATGACTCAGGTCTCGGCAGCAAAGGTGATTGGGATGAACAGCACCAACTATACGCAATTTTTGCAGACAATTGGCACAGGCTACCGTATCAACATAACCATAACACAACCGTGATAAAAAATGAAAGGACAAATGCAAACACTTGAATCGGTGATAGCAGTTGTTATCATAGCAGGCACGTTCATCTTCCTCTATTCAGGCCAATACCAGATTCCTAATTTGGAGTCAGTCAACCGCAAGCTGGTCGGATTTAACGCATTGCAATCTCTTGACAGCAGCAACCAGCTCCGCCAGTATGTTGTTGCAAACGACTCGCGCAGCATAGAAAATTTATTGGCGTCGTTCCTCACGAATGTCAACTATAATGTCAGCATCTGCTATCTCACATGCCCAGAAACAAGCTTTGTCGCGAATAACACAGCTGCAGTCACTTATCTTGTCGCAGGCAATGCCTCGGCATATTATCCAGAACAGGTGGTGCTTTACCAATGGACACAATGAGAAAGGGACAGATGTTCATCATAATGGCGATTATAATCGTTACTGTACTGGTATTGCTGAAGACCCGCATGAACCTTTCGGAAATACTTATGAACAAAGGGACGCTAGAGTCCGACCTGTCGCAGCTCAAGCTCGGGAACATAGTGAGCGAGGAGAAGAACAACCTGCAGGTGAACTATCTCCAGAACATGAGCATGATGAACAATGTGGTGAACTTTACGAATTTTGTACGGAGCGTAGAGTCGTCGAACGCAGAGACATTGAACAGTTTCATCATCGGGTCATACATAGCAAACACGACTGCGAGCACAAACACCAACATCAACATAACAGTCTACAATGTCATGGGCATGCCTGTTGATGCGAACATTACCTTCACTTATGACAATTCAGTTGCTAACTTTACCAATCTTCCTGATGCATCCAGCACATCCCAGAACTTCACGTTCAGCACAGCCAGCAATGCCAATTATTTCCTTCTTGTAACATATGCCACCGCTGCCGAAATTCAGACAGCCAACATCACCTTGCCAGTGACGATAGGCAATAGCAAGTTCATCGGCTTCTACGATATTAGGCTAGCCACGAACACCGGGACATACACGAGCAGGTTCGTGCAGAATATCACCTTGTCGAATTGATTAGTCTTCTTACATCTTCCAATGTTAGGCACATCTCCATCGCAATCCTGTTCTCATTCCAACCGTTCTCTAACGCAAACTCTACAGCATTTCTCATCCTTTGCGTGTTTTCAATCTTGTCCGATGTTATACGTTTAACATTCAACTTTTTCATAGGCTCCAACCTCTTGCTTACAAATTCCTCCACCTTTTTTGTCTTCACCCATTGTGCCAAGTTTTTCGGTTGTGGTATTTCCAGCAGCAGTCCCATCACATCATGCGTCATAAGCAAGTGCTCGCGCAGTGAAGAGCCATTTACATCGGCCTTGTCAGCAACAACAGATTCCAACAGCTTGTTCCGCTCTACAAATTTTCTCAGTTCTTTCACATCCATCCCATGAAGCAAGAAATGCTTCCTCAGTTGTTCCACTAGTTTTTTCTTTACATTATCATCCAGCTGCACGAAAGAGAAATCCACTGACTGGCTATCATTCCTCTGCAGCTCGCATGCAAGCCTGTCTGCGGCATTCACCAGCCACTCCAGCTTTGTGGGATTACCCCGATTGTGCGTCTGCTCTACCAGCCTGAAGATTTCCTGGTCGTGTAGTTTACCGGCATCACCATCTTCAAGGCAGCAACCGTCGCCTTGTCATGCCTATGCCTAGAAAAAGCCTTACCCAAGTCATGCACCAATGCAGCAAATCTCATTTTCTCCAACATTCCAATCAAAATAACAATCCTTCCCGCCCAGCTTAAAGCTATCTTCACCTCTCTTCCGTTCGCAACAAATATATTCCCGCAGTACAATCTTTGTTTATGAAAGCAGTTATCGTCTCATCCTATCCGTCCAAGACTGTTGCAGGAAAGCTCAAGCGCCACGGGTTTCAGGTCACAAACAATAACCCAGAATTTATCCTATGCTACGGCGGTGACGGGACAATACTTTTAGCTGAAAGGATGTTCCCCGGAATCCCGAAACTTGCAGTAAAACATGCCAATATCTGCCACAGATGCGAACTGGGGAAGGATGAATTAGACATGTCGCTGGAAAAAATCAAGCAAGGCAAGTTTTTCATCACAGAACAAATAAAGCTGGAAGCTAGCGCCAAAGGCAAAAAGCTTGTAGG
>SCSR01000076.1 GCA_004297575.1 archaeon | reverse complement strand
TTGTTGCAATCGTGAAATTGGTAGTTCCATTAATGTAGCTTATGCCGGCGGGAAGTGTGAATGTTATGTTGGCTGTAGCATTCCATGTAGGGTTAGTGTTTGTGACAGGCGTTGAGTTTGTCCATGTGAAATTCAAAAGCACCTGATTGACCGGGGCTGTTGATTGGTTGCCTGCGCTCAGAGTTATTGTAGCCAACGATACTGACGGAAGAGCTAAAAGTGCCAAGATAAATAAGGATACTACAACTGAAATCTTGAGACGCGACACTACACAACCAATAATATAATTGGCTTTGGGGGGTATATAAATATGTTAGGTAATTTTATTCTCCAGTGTTGAAAGAGAAATTTAAAGTCATGCACTAATATCGACGTATGCCAAGAGGAGTCAGCAAGAAGAAAGAGCGACAATACGAGCATATCAAGAAATCTGCTGAAAAATCCGGCCGTTATGGCAGGCGTGCAAAGGAAGTAGCTGCAAGAACTGTATTGAAACAGCACAAGATGAAAGGGCATAAAAAGGGCGAATGAATGTTTTTAAGTTCGAATGACTTAAGCTCTATTAGATAAACATGCGCAGAAGCAATGCTGTATATTTTGGACTGGGATTGCTATATGGTACTGGTTTTTGGTACGACACGGTGAGACGTTCGGATGTTTCTGAAAGGCGTTTTCGAATAGATATGGGTTCTGAAAAGGTAACGGATGGGGATAGATTAGCATACAGTGCAGGTGCTACCATACCAATTGCATTACAAATGCTTGCACTCGGTTTCGCGTTAGAATACTCGACATATTTGCTGACAAGGTGAGTTAGAACCTTTAAATTCTAATCTTTCGCACACTGTTAGATGAAGACATTTGAAGAGCTTGGCGTGAAGAGATGCCTGAAACAATTGAAGGACATGGGATTCACAGAGCCGTTCCCAATCCAAGAAGCAACCATACCACTGCTTTTAGCAGGAAAGGATGTCATCGGGCAGGCGCAGACTGGGACTGGCAAGACTGCAGCATTCGGGCTACCTATTCTTGAGAAAATTGAGGATTCAAGAGACACGCAGGCAGTGGTCATAGTCCCGACACGTGAGCTGGCGATGCAGGTTGCGGACGAGCTGAAGAAATTCTCTGGCGGGCGTGTGGGAATTACAGCCGTATTCGGCGGGGAGAACATACTCAGGCAGATCAGGTATCTGAAAGAGGCTAGGCAGATTGTTGTCGCTACCCCAGGAAGGATGCTAGATTACATGCGTGACGACATACTGCCGTTGCATAAGGTGAGATATGTTGTTTTGGACGAGGCTGACAGGATGCTTGACATGGGTTTCATCGATGATGTGAAGGATATACTGCGACATGTGCCAGATGACAGGCAGACCAGCATGTTTTCTGCAACAATGCCGCACGATATTGTCAAGCTTGCGCACGATTTCATGAAGCATCCTGAAAAGGTGATAGTGAGCAAGGATGAGATATCGAACATTGACATCAAGCAGTATTACATGGAGATGCGACAGGAAGACAAGCTCAACCAATTATGCAACATCATCCAGGATGAGAAGAAGACTATCGTGTTCTGCGCTGCAAAGATACGCGTGAAGAGGATTGCAGAAGAGCTGCATAAGAGAGGGTTCGAAGTGGAAGCTATCCATGGAGACATGGAGCAGAACCAGAGGACACGGGTGATAAGCGATTTCAAAGCAGGCAATACAAACATACTTATCGCGACAGACGTGGTTTCAAGGGGGATAGACGTGCCGACAGTTGAAAGGGTCATAAGCTATGATGTGCCGAACGAGGTTATGGCTTACTTCCACAGGATTGGCAGGACTGCAAGGGCTGGGAAGATGGGACATTCGATACTTTTTGTGACGAACGAATACAAGCGGGCGTTTGATGAGATAAGGCGCGAGACGAAGGTCAATATCCAGAAACTTCCGACCAACATCGTACGCAACTTCCCTGTGGTCCGTACTTCTAACAAGAATTTCGGCGGCAGGAGAAGATATGGCAGATTTAACAAAGAAAGAGGATTCGGACGCAGCGGACTTGACAAGCCTCACCAGAGAGGCGGAAGGCCGAGCCGTGGTCGCAGACCGTTCAACAGACGATTCAAATGAAATCGATTAATTTTGTTGTGCTGGGTGATGCGTCGGTCGCAGGCGAGTTTGGAAAGAAAGGCTCTGTCTCGGACATGACATTTTATGAAAGGAAGTCGTCTGACAAGATATTCGCATTCATCGTTCCTTCCAGTTTTCCTGAAAAGGTCCAGCCACTCGTGCAAGCAATCGCACTGTCAGAATATGCTATCGTCAATGTGAAAGCAATCGACAAATCACTCGGCGAGCAGATTGTCGCGCTGAATGAGATGAAGATGGAAAAAGGTTTCATAATTGCAAACGGCATGGATGATGATGTAAGGAAAATAATCAAATCTACAGTCTTGGAAAAATACGAGTTAGTGACATTGGATGAATTGAAACAAAAGATTGAGAACATTGCTGACATTTCTGTTGATGGGCCTGTGAAGACTTTGATCGATGCGGCATTCGAAGTGAAAGGCGTCGGGACAGTAGCGCTAGGCGTTGTGAGAAGAGGGACAATGAAGAAGCACGATGAATTGGAATTGTTCCCGCAGAGAAAAGTTGTTCAAGTAAGGTCGATACAGATGCATGATGACGATGTTGAAGAAGCAGTCTCGCCGGCAAGGGTAGGCGTGGCGCTCAAAGGCACGGTTGCGGACGAAATCTCGCGCGGTGATGTCATTGCTGCAAAGGATTCAATGAAAACTGGGAATGAATTGAAAATAAAATTCGGAAAGAGTGCATTCTACAAGGGAACAATCGAGCCGTCTTCCAGTTACCACTTGTGCGTCGGATTGCAGATAAAGCCTGTCAGGATTAATGGAGATATTTTTGTTGCAGACAAGCCGTTTGCTTACGAGACAGGAGAACGATGTTTGGTTCTTGATTTGAACTCGCCGATGAGGATTGCAGGCAGCGGAATAGTTCTGTAATTGCCAAGCTTAAATATCTTTTGGACTAAAGTGAACACATGATTACCACAGAGAAGAATTTGCATGAGATGTATCTGGCAAGTAATCTTGATTTTGCCATGCTGACGGTTTTGGAAAAAAATAATAGAGGCGTGTCTAAACCTAACATCGGAAGTGCATTATATTCCCAATTGGGGATGTTTCCGAATACAGAGGATATGGACCAGCAAGCGATATCATTGCAATACCGTAAGCTTATCGAGGAAGATAACAGCATAAGATACGTGTTCGATTCTAATGTAGGTTCAGGAGTTTCGCCGTCGAGAGACAAGAATTTCATAATCAGTCCTTATGGCATGGATTACCTGAAAAAAGTTAGATTTGTTAAATCAGGCAATACATTTTCAGGAGAAGACTCTGAAATGGCCACTATAAAACGGGAATTGTTCAGGCGAAATGCAGGTGAGATTGTTTTGAGGGCTTTGCAGGACAGCCCGATAGCCGATGTGCATGGGCTTGCGGATATAAAACATAATGCATATTCGTATGGTACATTCGTATTTGCGAGCGCATCCAGCGCACTTGACAAGCATGTAAATAACCGGCTGGTAGATAAAGCCACGGACGACGGCGGTGCTGTTTACTCGATAAACCAGGCTGGCGTGAGCATGCTGAAGTTATTGGCGGACACTAGGATGCATATCGACAGACGATTAGGATTGACACAGTGAGCGCTGCGGGTGAACCTAGAGGCCTGACAACACATCCGACGCATACGTAAGATTCCGGTAGAACCTTACTGTCATATATTGTACTTGCATGCAGAAATAGTTAGCTGTTCCAAACAAACTTTTTCAAAAATTTCAGTTATTTAAGTTATATCTTATAAGTAGAATTGAATGGTAGACGAAGCGAGGATTACGAATAGGATAGCAATGATAGCCTTGTTGGCTGCTATAATTTTAGGCACAATATCTGTCTACAAAGACCAAAAGTTCGACATAAGCGGCAATTCTCAACTTCCCAGTCTGGTAATATCAAGCATAGCCAAATCTTTAGTTATACCCTTGCTAATTTTCGTAATTTATATCATGGGCTTATCTATGGATTACAGACACGATTCCACAAGAACTAGTGAATGGTATCATCCATTTTACGATTTAGGTGTTGCTCTATCGTTTTTTGTGGTAGTCTTCGCAATAGTAGTTGTTTTAGTGTTGAAGTTAGCAGTTTATTTCAACTCGGTTGATTTAGGTGTAATTGGTATATGGGGAGGCTTAGCAATAGTGGGATTAATTTTCTCAAACAGCGTTTACCAGCCACTAAAGAGCATCATATGTAATATTGTAAAGCAACTAAAATGGTTTGTTCACTTTTTAGAAGAACATTTAGATTGCTAAAATGATGATATGATGTTAACAGAGCAACAGGTATCTGAAGTCTTGTCTAGATACCCAGACATATTGTCTTTAGGAGGGAGATTCAAAGACATAATTAATTGCGGGAATTCTAATAACGAGTTTGTACTAAAAGATATTCTAGAAAAGGAAAGTGAACCTTATTGGAATGCGTTTCTAACAAGACTAAATAATTTCATTAAATCAACAAGTAAAATATACCTTTCCAAGAAGAAACTGAGAAATAAGATATATAGTAGCCCATTTTCCACGATGTGGGAATTAGAATTCGCAAATTACTGTACTTCCCAGAACATAAGTATCATACCGGAAGAAAAAACTGTAGGCAACTCCAACGTAGATTTCAAAATATCATTAGCAGGTTCTGATGTATTAGTGGAATGCCATGCGAGACGTCTTAAAAAGAAAGAAGAAAAAGAACATGTAGCTATAGGCGATATTACCAGAGATTTAGCAAACACCGTAACAGGGAAACAAAACGAGAACGAGATTCCTAGCGACTTGAAAATGCCACTAATACTTGCAATTGACGGTAATTATGCTGGGGTAGATCCTATCAACGTAGAGTCGTTCTTCAATTTCAGATCCAAAGAGTTTCATTTTGTCTCTGCGATATTTCTAAAACATACCGGAAGTTATACAATTATACAAAACACATATTCTAAGAATTCTTTAACTGCACAACAAATCAATGAGTTAACAACTAGGGTCTAATTAGCATCCTCTATAATTTATCGTAATTGGTATATCGTCAGTGCATTGATTATACCAAATTTTGTTTTCAAATATTGGGCAAATTCTTATTTTTTCTACAATTTGGCATGCTGGAAAATCTTTCGTATATGCAAGGCGACTAAATGTACCAGTTTCATTGCTAAGGTCATTTAGTTGAACAATCAATGGGACATCTGTTGGGGGTGGATGGAAAGCACTACATGAGCGAGCATTAGTATAAGCAGATGGACCCTCTTCAATTGCAATATAACACACTTGTCTGTTATATATGAAAAAACTAGAATTGCCTCCACAAGTATTATTAATTTGATTAACTCGCTCTACCCAATAACCAATACGAGCATCGATTGCTTCCAACTTTGTAACAGTGATATTTATTTTCAGGTAATCGTTATTTGATGAGGTTAAACAATTCATATCAAAATTTGTTGGGTTAGCGAACATTAAGAATAGTTTCTTGCCTTCTGGCTTTGGATATATCATGTACAATGTAATGACGAGACCAATAAAAGTTATTATGAATCCCCAAAAAACAAATTTGTTTGTATAGTTTTTACCATACCAATCTGAAAATTTCGACATATAACTTTTCATTGGTGGTTTTCATATTTAACCGAATGCATTGGTTGTAGATATTGAGCTAATATACAAAGCTTAAGCATAGTGTTGCAGCATAGCCACAACTCCCCATCAATTTCCTTCATTCCTAGCCCTTCCTAAGAGGGAAAAGCTGTATTGCAGATATGTGGTCAGGAGTCGACGCTGCGGGTGGGATTTGAACCCACAAGTAGCAAGCTACGCGGGATTAGCAATCGGGCATCTTTAGATGTATCCCGTGCCATACCATGTTA
>SCSR01000012.1 GCA_004297575.1 archaeon | reverse complement strand
CTCAAAGGAATTGGACTGAACCTTTATGAACGAAAATTATGGGTTGCGCTTTTGGCTCGTGGGACTTCCACGGCAGGTGAGCTGTCAGAAATTGCCAATGTCCCGCGTTCCCGTGCATATGACATCCTGCAATCTCTTGCTGAAAAGGGTTTCGTGGTTTTACAGACAGCCAAGCCGATGAAATATGTTGCCATCGCACCGGCTGAAGCGTTCGAGAGGGCGAAGAACAAGATGGTAGAGGAAGTCAATGAGATGCAGGAAAGGCTGGAAGAGTTGAAATCGTCGCCTGTATTGAAGGAATTGAATGATGTTTTTAACAAAGGCATGAAAGTCATAGAGCCCGAGGACATGACAGGCTCGCTAAAGGGCAAGCATCTCGTGACGCAGCAGATAGCCACGATGTTCAAGGGCGCGACGAAAAAGATCAGCATCGTGACAAGCGCTGAAGGGTTGAGCGACCTGACAGAGAATCATGCTGACGTCTTGAAAAAGGCGAATGACAGCGGCGTGAGCATCAGAATTGTTACAAGCGACGCGAGCAAGTGCGCGGATTCAGTCAAGTCATTGTCAGGCATCGCGAACATCAGGGAGATAAACAGCAAGCAGTCCCCGATTGGCGGAAGGTTCGTAGTTGTTGACGGAAAGCAGCTTGTTTTGGGGTTGACCGATTTCAAGTCGGTCCATGACACTCAGCACACAGCAGTGTGGAGCAAGAGCGAGCATGCAGCCGGTGATATGTTAGAGCCTTTGTTTGAAGTTGTGTGGAACAGCTCAAAGCCAGTAAGCGATTAAATTTTATCTAAATACTTGTTTACCATATCAGATGTAATTATTTTTCCTATAGATGATTTCTCTATTTCTTCCAATGACTTTTCAATAAGCGTAACCTTTGGGTACCTTAGATTTTGTACGAAATTTTCCATAGACTCGTTTATTCGTCTTGGTTTCTGATTATACCTGCTAGGTTTCTGACTATAGCTTATATTGCCATTGTAAAGTGTGACATCAGTATAGAAGTCATATTCAGGATGTGTGAAAACAACTGAGAGTTCACATGTTCTCGACACCTCATTGACAGCCAAAAAATACGCCTTGAAAGCAGACATGAAAACTTTTTCTTTCTGTCTAGCTTGCTTTGATAATTCCCTCATTTCTGCCAAAGGTTCACGTACAACCGACGACATAACTTAGAAACTAATCTTGAAGCTTAAGAACTCCCATGTTCGCCAGTTCATCCTGCAATTCTTTCATCGAGTGGACTGTTGTTTCTGCACCAGCTTCTCTAAATTCTTCTTCAGTCGCCCCACCATTTACAAAACCGATGAAATTCGCCCCAGCGTTTTTCGCAGTCAGATAATCAGCTATCGCGTCTCCGATATACATCGTATCGTTCGGATTCACACCCAATCTATCGCATGCCAACAACAACGGCTCTGGATTCGGCTTGTGCTTCTTGGTATCGTTGCCGCTTATCACGACATCAAATTCATCAACAATATTCCCTAAAAACTTTTTTATCAGTCTCATATCCTTTGTGCTGACAATCCCTTTCTTGACTTTGATACTCTGCAAAACTTTTTCCACACCATCCGTAATATCAACATGCATCTTTTCTTCAAGGGTCTTGAAAAGTTCCACGATTTTCATATTGTTGCCATACGCTTCAGGGATGATGTCCTCAGCGGCTATCCCGAATCTTTTCCTAAACCATTTTCCTCCAGGCGATTTCAATCCGAAAGCCTTCCCGACACCTTCGTAAAGTTCAACGTATTGCTCATCGGAATCAAGCAATACACCGTCAACATCAAACAATACAGCCTTGATCATACGGTCACTTGAAACTCTTTATCTCATCATAA
>SCSR01000075.1 GCA_004297575.1 archaeon | reverse complement strand
TATAAATAAATGGTTTAAAATGATAGGAAGCGATAACCCAAAAAACATCTTTAAATATCAATTTTGGAAAACATATGGATATGCCCGAGTAGCTCAGCCCGGTAGAGCAACTGGCTTCTGATGAAGAAGGTTGAAGCTGTTAACCAGGTGGTCGGGAGTTCGAGTCTCCCCTTGGGCGCTACACTTCTACCCTGAAATCTTCCTTCACGCTGTTGATGACAATCTTAGTCTCGGTTTTCTGCACGAACTCTTTTGACTGAAGCTCACGAAGGAAACGCTCCATCTCCCTCGTATCCTTGAACTTAGCGACGATTACGGTATCAGATACGCCGGTAATCTCATAGACTATGAAGACATTAGGATATTTCGACAACTCTGCAAACGTTTTCTTCCTTATCAGACCCCTGGTTATGATCATTTCAATCACTGCAGTGATGGTGTAGCCCAATTTTTCGGAATCTAGGTTTGTGGAATATGATTTTATAACGCCTTCCGCCTCCAACCGCCTTATCCTGTCTATCACTGTCTTGACTGCAAGCGAGCTTTGCCTTGCAATCTCCCTATAGGACAATCGGGCATCCTTGACAACTATATTTAGTATCTTTTTATCTGTCTCGTCAGGTGTAAACACTTGTTCATTTTTTCCATGGTTCCAATTGTTGTGATTATATTTCGTATACTTTTTATCTAATTTACTAGACATATGTTTACTTTATGGATGAATATGTATAAATATGTGCAGAGATAGTGTAGAATAGTGAGCATATGAAAACTATAATGCCTGCAAAGACGTACAAAGCACCAACGGTGGCGATTATCTGCCCGGCATGCGATTCGCAGGTAGGTTTTGACGAGATTGTAGAAAGGGAAGGGAGGATAAGCTGCATAAACTGTGCATGACACTTTTAGCTGACCAACACACATGGGGAGGCAACACCACCTCGCATATGAGGTATTGATCCTTACCCAACCCTCCCCATGTTCTTATTATCATAATACCAAACGTTTCTTATGAAAAAGGAATTCATTCCCAAGTTCGAGGAAGACCCATTTCTGCTTGATGAACTGATCGACACTGTTATTGACGAGAATCCCAAGGTAATGCTAGATTACAGAAGTGGCGTCCAGTCATCGCTTGACATGCTGGTAAGGGAAGTAATCAAAAGGACCGAAGGCAAGGCAGATGCTACCAAGGTCAGACACATGATTCTGCGGAAGCTTTGAATATTCACCCAAGCGGGGTAACTGAATCTTAATTATTCATTCATCATGTTAACTGGTATGACAAGCCGAAGAAATTTTCTAAAAGTCGCGCCAGCTGCTGTTGCAGGGGTAGCCGCTGATATCATTGTACCACACGCCATACTATATGGCCCGAATAACCCAGGAAAAGATCCTTTCATGCCGAGCGAGGGATTTGATTTTGCCCAAACAGTGCAACTTTATAATGCCATAATTGATCCGAACGACATTATTAAAGGCTCGCAGATGGTAATTGCTGTCCATTCTAGAAGAATTGTGCAAGGAGATAACTTGAGCACTACAATAACATCATCACCATTAAAAATCAGAGAGGAATACAAACCTTATGTCCCGATGTTTTACGATTTTGTTTATAATGAGCAAACAAGACAATTTAAATTTGGCATATACACGTACAAAATAGATTTTGCATTTTCTCCATTTGGTACGGACCTCGTGGACAAAAATGATAGTGAGAGTGTAATTTGTTATATCGATATGAAATCGTCTAGATCTGGCATGGCAGAGGGTATAGATGTAGGAAGTTATAGTGAGGCAGCGCATACTGCAAGACCATTGCTAATTAACGGCCAACCAAGAAAGGCAAGCATACCTGTATCTGAAACTCTGCTTTACCGAGAAGAATTGTCTATAGCTCGTACGATACCATCCGTTATAGTACCGCCACAATAATTCTACGTAACTGTATTTAATCTCTGAACAAAAAGTAGATATATTACGGATCCGTGAGGTAACCAGGATAGCCTGCAGAGCTTCGGACTCTGTCGTGAGGGTTCAAATCCCTTCGGATCCATGCTTATTATTTTTATTAACTGATGTTCAAGTTATATTGTGTTTGAAACATTTTCACGTAGCTGGGAGCTTGTCAAAAGCAGTTTTTATGTATTGAGGAAAGACAAGGAGCTCATGCTTTTCCCGCTGGTATCCGGCATATTGTCGATCATCATGTTCATCTCGCTCATCATACCTTCATTCTATTTCATCTTCATCACGAAGACATTGTCGCTCAACAGCTATGTCTTCTACGGATTGCTTTTCATCTACTACCTGCTCAGCTCGTTCATAATATTGTTTTTCAATTCTGGTCTGGTAGCATGCGCACGCATAAGGCTGAGAGGTGGCGACCCAAAGTTCAGCGATGGAATAAAAGCTGCGATGAAACACGTTGGCAAGATTTTCCAATGGGCCCTAGTTTCGGCTACAGTAGGCATCGTATTGAGGATGATATCTGACAGGTCTACGCTCATCGGAAGAATCATCGCTTCAATCATAGGCGCTGCATGGAGCCTTGTCACGTTCTTTGTAGTTCCTGTACTGATTTTCGAAAATCTGGGCATCAAGGATTCTATCAAGCAATCATGGGAACTGTTCAAGAGGACATGGGGGGAGAATTTCATAGGCGGCTTCTCGATGAGCATAATAATTTTCCTGTTCGCTTTGGTCGGGTTTTTGCCGATGGCGATAGGGATGTATACTTTCTCGCTGACATCACTCATTGCGGGGATAGCAATCTCAATGATCTACTGGGTTGCCCTCATCATAATCATCACCAGCTTGGACGGGATTTTCCTGACAGCGCTGTATGAATATGCGAGCACTGGAAAGGTTCCAGAAGTTTATGATGAAGATACTGTAAAGAACGCGTTCAAACCGAAAAAAGGCAAATCATCCCAAAACATGCTTCCATAGTTTATTCGGTGTGAAATCCTTCATCTTGCCGCCCTTCACAGACATCTCGTCGAACTTTTTCACCTTGTCCTTCCCCTTGCCGTAAACCAATACTGGAACAGTGCCGGGCATGTGTTTCTTATCGGCCGAGGATGTAATGTGATCTGAAGTGACAACA
>SCSR01000011.1 GCA_004297575.1 archaeon | reverse complement strand
CGGCGGTGACGGGACAATACTTCTTGCCGAGAGGATGTTCCCCGGAATTCCGAAACTTGCAGTAAAACACGCCAACATCTGCCACAGATGCGAACTGGGAAAGGACGAATTGGATATGTCATTAGAAAAAATCAAGCAAGGCAAGTTTTTCATCACAGAACAAATAAAGCTGGAAGCTAGCGCCAAAGGCAAAAAGCTTGTAGGGCTGAACGAGATCCAAGTGCACACGCGAACTCCGATACAAGCGATAAGGTTTTCCGTGAATGCCGGCAACAAGCATTTCGAGAATCTGATAGGCGATGGTATCATCGTCGCAACGCCATTTGGCTCGACCGCATACTACCGCTCAACCGGTGGCAAGCTGTTCAAGAAAGGGATTGGCATATCGTTCAACAACTTGCATCCCAAGCACGTCAAGAGTTTTACCATTCCAGAAAATTCTCCAGTTGAGATAAGAGTAAATCGTGAACCTGCTTATCTGATTGCGGATAATAACGAGAAATTCATTCCTCTCAATCCTGGCGATAAAGTCATCGTGAAGAAATCGAAACATGCCGCACGTTTCATCCAGTTATAGGACACATGGCATTTATCTTCTGGCTGATAATTAGTTTTATGGAGGAACACTTCAAGGGTGCACGCATCCGCGACATCATCCTCGGCACGCAGGATGGTCTGGTGAATGTTCTTGGTCTGGTTCTTGGCGTGGCAAGCGCAACCAACAATGTATTGATAGTTTTGGTGGCTGGAATCGCGGCAACATTCGCCGAGACCATATCCATGGGTGCGGTAGCCTATACGTCGACCAAGGCTGAAAAAAGCTATTACCAGTCCGAGCATGACAGGGAAGAGCGAGAGGTGATTGAAGTGCCAGAGACGGAGAAAAAGGAAATCAAGGATATCTACTACAAGAAAGGTTTCCGCGGCAGGGTACTAGACTCGATTGTGAAAAAAATAACATCGAACAAAAGAGTCTGGATAGATACGATGATGCTAGAAGAGCTCAAGCTGTCGCCTGTACCAAATATAAACCCGTTATCAAGTTTTGCCGTTGTATTCATCGCAACTCTCATAGGCTCGTTGGTTCCGTTAGCGCCATTCTTCCTTTTTTCAACCGGCACAGCAATGGCATACACGATAATAGTCTCGATAACAACTTTGTTCCTGCTCGGCGTGCTGAAGGCAAAGATGACCATAGGCAATTGGGTGACAAGCGGCTTGGAGTCTGCAGTGATTGGCATGGCTGCTGCGATAATCAGTTACTTCATCGGATTTTACATCGGCCAGATGACAGGGATATCCGCAATCTAATGAAAGGTATAAATCCTTAACAATTCGATGTTGTATTATGATGAGTACTGCAAGCGCCTTTGCAGATAACTATATTGGCGGAGGCGCAAGGTACATTTCTGAAAGTGACATGGAAAGAACAAAAGCCTATGTTGAACGTATGGTCAAATCAACTCGAAGAAAATATGGACCGATTGTTAATGCCTTTCATGAAAAGGGATCAACATTGACCATTCAACAGGTAAGCGATTTCACAGGAAGATCGGTAAGAACAGAGAAAAAATATTTGGAACGACTATACGCGGACGGAAGACGTGGATGCAGTGTGACTAGACAGATGGTAAACGGAACATTTGCGTATACAATGAATAACAAGCAGTTTGAAAGCTTGGCTGATTTTTGTGGAATAAAATTCTAAATCAGAGCATCGACAGTATCAGCGCGTAAAATCCTTTCACCGCAAGTATTATGCCTATCGTCGGGAACAGTGAGCTGGTCATGTTGAATGAAATCATGAGTGCTACCGCACCTGATATCAAATCAATCGTCCCCATCCATTCGAGTGGATTCTTCTCAGCAATTGCTCCCATCCACGAGAACCCGCCCTTGATGATGTGGAAATAAGCAGAATAGTAGAAGATTGCAGGGAACAGGCTGAACGACTGGTGGTAAATCAGAAATCCAGTAGCGATGTCTATCAGGCTCAATACAATAAGGAATACCGACGGCATTATGAGCAACCGCTGGTGCTGCCGCATGCAGTGCACACATAGCATGTCCCGCTGCGTACCATTATACTTCCGCAATCGCTGCATGTCGTGGCATCTGATTGGTCTTCATCCGACTCGGGTATCTTGTCCAATGTTGTCTGGCTGGTCGGCAATTCCACATGCTCCGTGTTCCCGTTCGGTTGGAACTTTAATTCCAGCCACCTGAAGATGTAGTCCATGATGGACTTGGCTACCTGTATCTGCGGGTTGTCTGTCCATCCCGACGGCTCGAATCTTGTGTGCGCGAACTTGTTCACGAAAACTTTCAACGGCACTCCATACTGCAATGCAATCGAGATTGAAGTAGAGAACGCATCCATCAATCCTGACAGCGTGCTTCCTTCCTTCGACATCGTTACAAACAGTTCTCCAGGCATGCCATCCTCGTACAGCCCGACCGTAACATACCCTTCCTGGTTTCCTACGCGGAATTTGTGAGTAATCGACCTTCTCTCGTCTGGCAGCTTTCTTCTCGTAGGCTTGGCGACCTTTTCTTCCTTGCTTGCACTGGTGTTCAATGGCTGCACAGTCTTGCTGCCGTCGCGATAAAGTGCAATTGATTTCAGCCCGAGCTTCCATCCTTCCATGTAAACCTTTTGCACATCAGCTATCGTCGCATCACTCGACATGTTGATGGTCTTGCTTATCGAACCTGACAGGAAAGGCTGCGTGGAAGCCATCATCTTCACATGCGCCATATAATCGATATACCTCTTGCCTTTCTTTCCGCACTTGCTCGCGCAATCGAAAATCGGGTAATGTTCTGTCTTCAGATGCGGCGCGCCCTCGACAGTCTGTGTCCCGCAGATGTATTCCGTCGCAGCATCAATCTCATCCTGTCTGAATCCCAATGCCTTTAACAGATTGAAATCCGGTGAGCTGTACTGCGCTTCCTTGAATCCCAATCTCTCCAGGCATTCCTTGCCCAGAGTGTTGATGTTGAAAACGAACGACAAATCAAACGCAGATGGCATGTTCCTTTCAAGCTTGGCAATCTCTGCATCAGTGAATCCCTTGTTCTTGAGCGTGAATGTGTTGATAGATGGTGAACCTTCGAATGTGTTGCTGCCGACCAGGTATTTCAGTATATCCCTTATCTGATCCTCGCTGTAGTCAAGTGCTCTCAACGCACGGCCAACGCTCTTGTTGACGATCTTGAAATACCCCCCGCCGACAAGTTTCTTGAATTTCACCAATGCAAAGTCCGGCTCGATTCCTGTGGTGTCGGCATCCATCACAAAACTGATAGTTCCTGTCGGCGCGATCAATGTCGCCTGTGCATTCCTGAAACCGTATTTCTCTCCCAACAGTAACGCCTTGTCCCACGACCCGATGGCCGCTTGCAGCAAATAATCCGGACACTTGATATGGTCAATGGCAGGCGGTATGGTGTCCAATCTCTCATACTCTTGTCTCGGTGCATTGTATGCAATCCTTCTGTGATTCCTGATCACGCGTAGCATATGCTCGCGGTTCTTTTCGAAACCGATGAACGGCCCGAGGAAGCTCGCCATCTCTGCGCTTGTCGCATAGCACTCGCCTGTCATTATCGCGGTTATCGCAGCAGTCATGTTCCTCGCCTCGTCCGAGTCGTAGGGTATCCCCAATCTCATCAGCAACGACCCGAGGTTTGTATATCCCAATCCAAGGCTCCTGTACTCGTAACTCAGCTGTGCGATTTCCTTCGACGGATACTGTGCCATCAAAACAGATATCTCCAAAACAACCGACCATAATCTTGCAGCATGCTTGAACGCATCCACACTGAACATCCCGTTCTCCAAGAACATACCCAAGTTTATCGATGCGAGGTTGCATGCAGTGTTGTCCAAGAAAGCATATTCAGAGCATGGATTGGTTGCATTGATTCTTCCTGATGCAGGGCACGTATGCCAGTCGTTGTATGTCGTATCGAACTGCAATCCAGGATCGGCGCATTCCCACGCAGATTGTGCAATCTCATCCCACAAGTGTCTAGCCTTGACGGTCTTGGCGACCTTGCCGTTCGTCCTCCAGGTCAAGTTCCAATCCTTGTCGTCAATCACATCCCTCATGAACTCATCAGTCACACGCACAGAGTTGTTAGAGTTCTGGCCGAAGACATGCTCACCAGCAGCCTCAATGCTATCCGCTTTCACCAGCCCCGTGCTCACCAGTACATTGAATTTCTTTTCCTCATTTGCCTTCCACTTGATGAATTCCTCTATCTCCGGATGATCGACATTCAAAATGACCATCTTTGCAGCTCTCCTTGTCGTGCCGCCTGACTTGATGGAACCGGCAACAGTATCGTAAATCTTGAGGAATGACATCATACCGCTCGAAGTCCCGCCGCCTGACAATGGCTCTCCCCTGGCACGCAACGATGAAAAGTTTGTTCCGGTCCCGCTTCCATACTTGAAAATCATAGCCTCTCTCAATGCAAGGTCCATTATCCCACCTTCGTTCACCAAATTATCAGTCACAGGTTGGATAAAGCATGCGTGGCATTGCGGATGTGAATAAGAATCAGCGGACTGCGTCAGTTGCTTTGTATCCGGGTCAACATACCAATGTCCCTGTGCCGGACCGCCGATGCCATAAGCCCAATTCAGTCCTGTGTTGAACCACTGTGGAGAGTTCGGCACAGCAATCTGGTTCAGCAGCATGTACGTAATCTCGTCATAGAATGCCTTGGAATCCTCTTCAGTCGCAAAATAACCATGCTTGTTTCCCCAGTGTGTCCAGCATCCGGCGAGCCTGTGCACGACCTGTCTCAATGAATTTTCCGAGCCCAATACAGGCTTGCCGAAACTGTCGACCACTTGCTTGCCATCCTTGAGCTGCGGAACTCCGCGCTTCCTGAAATATTTCTGCGCAAGGATGTCAGTTGCAGTCTGGCTCCAGAATTTCGGAACCTCGACATTGTCCATCTGGAAAACTACCGAGCCATCCGGGTTTTTCATCACAGAAGACCTTGTCTCCCAATCAACAGTATCAAAAACATTCTTGCCAGCAACCGTGAACAGTCTCTGTATCTTCAGTCCTTGCTTGCCGGTAAGTTCCACATGCTGCGATAAAAATCCATCCATGTTTATCCCTTCTTCAGCTGCCTGAGCTCCTTTTCTATATCCTCGATGTCACGGAACTGGTTTGGCTTGTAGACGGAAGCGAACCTGATGTATGCAACGTTGTCCAATTCCTTCAGTTGTTCCATCGCCATATCACCTATTATCTTGCTTTTTATCTCCTCTTTGTTCAAATCCTTGACCTGCGATTCTATCTTATCAACGACCTGCTCGATCTTCTCCTGACTTATCGGCCTCTTGCCGCATGCGATTGTGATCCCCTTCACCAGCTTGCTCCTGTCAAACTGTTCCCTTCTTCCATCCTTTTTGATAATCACTACCGGTGCCATCTCGACCCGTTCGTATGTCGTGAACCTTTTCTCGCATCCCTTGCATTCCCTCCTCCTTCTTACAGAATCCTCAGTCTCACGGGAATCTACGACTGCGAGGTCGGAGCTGCGGCAATAGGGGCAATTCATCATTTAACCGTTGTTTTGTATCCTTTAATACACAATATATTGTAGCACTATAGGTTGTGGTCTGAAAATGACCGCACCACAAGAGCCACACAACACCTTCGCACGGGGTATATAAGCAATTTTCTGTACGGCAACTTATATTATGCAGGAAACGGGAGTGTAACTACTCTGTAAGACCAAAATCAGCGAGCTTGAATGAGAATTCCTCGTCGCTCTTCACCGTGCCGCGTGCCTTTGCAATCTCCCTCGCCAACAGCCATAACAATGTCACAAGCGATTTCTTCCCCTTGTTGTTGGCAGGTATCACCAGGTCTATGTTTCTTATCTCGTTGATTGTGTCCGCCACTGCGATGACTGGAATGCGCGCAGATACAGCTTCCTTCAATGACTGTATGTCGTTCAGCGGATCCATAACAAAAACAGCATCTGCCTCGAAATAATTCTTGTAATTGGGGTTGGTAAGCGTGCCTGGCATGAACCTGCCGAGGATGGTTTTCGCGCCTATGACCTCTCCGAACTTTTCAACCGCTTCCTGCGCAGCGCTTCTCCTGCTTACGACAAGCACATTCTTCAATCTTGCGAGGAACTTGGCAGTTACCCTTATCCTGTTGTCTATCTTGTTGACATCCAGAACAGCCAAACCATCAGGCCTGACCTGATAGATGAAATCCTTCATCTGTGCTGTCCTCTGCTTCATGCCTATGTGGATACCAGACGCCAGATATTGGTCGCGCGGTATCAACAGTTCCTTTGACATAGAAAATTATTGTGGAATTCAAGTTTTTAAAGGTAAATTTTACCCGATATATGTCAGCTTGTCCTTGTCTGCCGGCTTTTCGGGCGGCTTCATCATCTGCGCGATTGCCCCTGCCTGTGCTTCCTGGACCTTCTTGATGAATTCCTGCATCTCCTTTACCTTCTTCTCAAGCTCGCTCACGTCTATCTTCAATCCAAGTATCTTCGACAAGACCTTCAATACTTCCTCTGCGCTCTTGGGATCTGGGATAATCGGGAAACCTACAGTCTCTCCAAGCAGGCACACACCGTCCAATCCATAATATCTTCCCAAGCCCAACAGCAATCCCGACGCGCCTACAATCGTGCCAATCCTGTTGCCTGCCTCGAAATCAATGCCCGACTTGCCATACTTCTTAACCAATGCAGAGTCATTTACAGCCCCAATCACCTTCGGCTTTTTCACTTCCTCACCAATGCCGAAACCAGCAAGCGTAAACATCTCCTTGACTCCATACCCTTTGATTAACTTTAACACTTCCTCGACGATCTCATAATGCCCTTCCGGGTCGATGCTCTGCGAATCGCCTATCAAAATTATCATGTCCCTTTCCTTCCCCTTGCCTTTGTAGTAGAAGAACTCGTTCTTCAGCACATGCACGCTGGACGACGGATGCAATAGCACGAAAGGCATGAAATGCGATGACAGCAGCTCTGCGAACTTTTTGGCCTTCAATTGTTCGACAAGATAACCCGCTGCGATTCTTCCGACGTTTCCGATGCCAGGCAAGCCCTCGACAAAAACAGGATTCTTCAATTTCGGTTTTTCCAGCTCAACAATCTTTGATGTCATCAAAAAATGTTCGTTTTACTGGAATATTAACCTTTCCTCGGTTATTCTTGCACTTCCGCCGACATTCTTCACCAGCACTGCAAGCCTTGTAAGCTCGCGGAGGTTGTCTGATTTCCACATGCTTCTCTGGACTTGGGTCGCGTTGATCTTTTTAAGTGTCCTGTGCAGCTTGACACGGAAGGATGCGTGCTCTGTCGGTAGGTCGAAGGTGAAGACATATTCCATGAATTATTATTGGTCGCGAGATTAAAAGAAATTTAACTTTGAATGTATGTAGATATTCCATGTCAAAACCGGTCATGATGGTAGACAAAGACGGAACGATATTCTATAACAAAGGGACTATAGATGGTTTTGAAAAAGCATTCCAAGGTTTTGCTAAACCTGAAGACGTTAGGTATTTCATCAACCATACAGGAGGTTATCATGCCCGTAAGCAGATTGAGATGATTTTCCTATCACAAGACAAAAATCTAACTCTTGATGAAATCATTGAAAACGAAAAGCAATACCAATATCAAATCGTTGCATTAGAACATGACCCTAGAGTTCAAAACGTAGAAGGGAATTTATGGGAATTTCTAGCAAATGAGCCTGTCATAGTTTATGAAGATGCACGTCTTGCTATTCCAAGATTTGCAGATAGGTATACACTTGTCTTATCAACAGGCTATAGGGAAAGTATAGCTCAACGCCAGTTGCAGAAAGCGGGTTTTGCAAAACACTTCGATATGGTATTGGGAGACCCAAAGGATGCGACACATGTTGAAAAAGTTCTACAAAAATACGGCAGGGTAGATGCTTATGTAGGTGACGGGCGAGGGGACATGATTATTGCTAGAACAGTTAGTATGAAACGTTTTGGCATAGATAGAAAGGGTAATGCACAAGAACTGCGAGATGCTGGTGCCGACGAAGTATTTAACGACCTTATCGAGCTTGAATGTTATCTCAGCTCTTCGGCAGCTCAAGGCCGATGATCTTCGACTCGCCATCAACCATGCTTACTCCATATATCCTGTCACCGAACTTGATGGTCTGGTCGTTGTGTG
>SCSR01000074.1 GCA_004297575.1 archaeon | reverse complement strand
TCACGCGGCACCGAAGTGCCTGTCTTGCGGATAACAGCTATGACTTTCTTGAAAACTTCCTTTACATCGTCAAGATTCCTTGCTCCAGTGCAAACAATTTTTCCCGAACCGAAAATCAACGCAGCAGCCTTGGGCTCTTTCATTCTGTAGACGACACCCGGAAACTGTTCCGGTTCATATTCCATGCCTTCCAGCTGCGAGACGACCTTTTCCAATGGCACCTCGACATTCAATGTTGCAGAAGCGACAATATTTTCGATGCGGATGCCAAAAGCCATAGCTTATAATTGTTGCGAAAAGTATTTAAATAGTTATTTTTATTACTTGCGATAATAGCTTAAGTCAAATAATTCTCCTTCTCGGCCAAGAAACTGTTGAACTTGGAAACAGGGACAACCCACACGCCACTTTCATTCACCATTTCCTCTTCCATCAGCGTGACAACCATCGGCAGCATTTCCTTGCTATCCGTCCCGAGCATCTTTCTCGCCACGACGTTCTTCTTCAAAAATCTCTGCAGCTCCCTCACACGTTTCCGCTGATCCTTCACCGCGCTCTTCAGCCCGTACACCTTGCTCCTTCCTCCAGACCAATGCTTGCAATCCACGCATATCATGAACCTGCCATCCACTGCGATGACGTCAATCTCATGCCTGCTGGATGTCTTGAACCTGAAATTCTGCTTTACCTTGAAATCATGCGCCCGGAATATGTCTGCAACAAGAGTCTCGAATCCCTGCCAGTCAACACCCGAAGCAATGTCTTCAACCTGCATACCTTTATTCTTCTGTACCCCATTAGAAATATATGAACTACAAGTTTTACTACGGTCTTTTCCACTGGCTGGTGCATTATATCCTCATCAGCATCCTGATAGCAGTGACCAATTTCCATCTTGTGAACATTATCTTCGAGGTCAACATGGTTAATCTCCTCATCCCTGTCAAGCTGTTGAGCAATATTATTCCAATCAGCATCCCGCACGCCTTCCCGTATTACATGCAATCCAATTTCGTCGACCTGTTCATAGTGTATGTGCTGACAACATTCGTGGACTGGGATCACTTCATGGTTTTCAAGAAATACGGACGCAAGGGAATATTCACATTCGCCACGCAGAGGATAACATACCCGGTGCATAACTTTTTCTTCCTCAGCCTGTTCGGAGTGGCTTCCGCGTTTACAGCTGTCCTGTTCTCCAAGGAGCTTGCGATAATCCTTCTCATCCCAGTCGTCCACCTGCTGTGGGACATGTTCGAGGATGTGTTCATCTTCCGCACCACCTACAGGAAATGGGAAAAGACATGGGGCATAGGCAGCAAGGACTTGGAAGACATGTGGAAAGAGCTGGAGAAGACAGACAAGGGCCAGGCAATATAACTTAATACGCAGCCGCGACAAATTTTGATTAATGAAAGTCAAGGGCATACATGCACGCCAGATATTCACCACAAACTCCCGCAAGACAGTTGAGGTGGAGATAGAGACTTCCAAAGGCATGGTGAGAAGCTCTGTTCCCATCGGCACGAGCACCGGCAGGTACGAAGTCAAATCACTGCATGTAGAGCAAGCCTTGAACAAGATTGGGATTATACGCAGGCACTTTATTTCTGAAGATTTCTCCAGCCAGAAGGAAGTGGACGACATGCTGCATTACATCGATGAAAGCAAAGATTTTCGTGAGATAGGCGGCAATGTCTCGCTGGCGATATCATCTGCGTTCCTAAAGGCATTCGCACAGGAAAATAACCAGCAGGTGTTCGAGTATCTTGGCGGGAAAGAGATGCCGCGCCCTATCTGCAATGTCGTAGGCGGATGGCATAGGTCGAACGACGCGCAAGAATTCCTATTGATTCCTGTCCACCAGAAAAGTTTTCTCGACTCTATCACAAGGATAACATCTGCATATCATGAGCTTGGCAACAGGCTGAAGGCTGAAGATGTTTCGTTCAATTTTTCCAAGAACATCGAGTCGGGTTGGGCGACGAAATTGAGGCTGAGCTCGGTGATGGATATCCTGTCCAAGCTTGCGGAAAAGTATGGTGTGAAGATAGGAGTTGATTTTGCAGCGACGCAATTCTGGAACGGGGAGAATTACATCTATTCAGATGGCAAGAGGACACGCACCACACAGTTGGAATGGATGAACTGGCTTGCGACCATGTACCATGTCATTTATTTCGAGGATCCTTTCCACGAGGATGATTTCATCGGGTTCTCCACGCTCACGCATGAATTGTATAAAAAGCTCGTATGCGGTGATGACATGCTTGCCACCAACATAGACAGGCTCAAGGAGAGCATCAGGTTCAATGCAGTGTCAGCTGCGATAGTAAAGCCAAACCAGATCGGGACGATAACAGCCGTGGCCAAGTTTGTAGACGAGGCGAAGAGAAACAAGATAGCGACAGTGATGTCGCACAGGTCTGGCGAGACGGATGACACGCTCATATGCCACCTTGCAGTCGGGTTGGGATGCGATTACATCAAGCTGGGGACAAGCGGCGAGAGGACTGACAAGATTAACGAGATGATAAGAATAGAGGAGCGCCTAACGCGCTAGACAGCACTGTCAATGTAAAGCTCGCTGCGAGAATGATGAAACTTGCGGCGATGACTATTTCCAGCCTTTTCATCTTTGTCGCATCCTTCTGCTTCACCTTTCCAAGCAAAATGAAAGATACCAGTATAGCAAGCATTGATAGAAGGAAACCTCCGCCCGAAAGGGACATGATGGATGACAATGCCACAAAAAGATAAATCAGGACTTCTTCCTTCATACATCAATTTTCATTTCCGATGCTTAACTACTTTCCCCTGCTTTTCTTCGCCGCGCTTGACAATCCTCTGAATATGCGGTGCCTGTTTGCAGGAGTTGTGATCCAGTTTATCTTTGTGTCGTTCACAATGTTCGGATGGTTAGGGTCTACGAGAATCACCTCGAACCACTTGTACCTGCCATCCTGTGCTACCGGATAAGAATTCAATACTTCCATGTTGATGAACCTTCTCTGTGCCTTTTCCTCTGCCTGCCATTGATGTGACTTGGCGAATGTAAAATGAACAAGACCTGCCTTGCTCGGCTTCCTTCCTCTCCTGCCGTACAGCCTGCGTCTCCTTCCACCCCTTATCACACGGACGCGCGCGACTGCATATCCCTGCTTTGCCTTGTACCCTATAGCCCTTGCCCTGTCCAATCTCGTGGGCTTGTCAATCCTCTCGACAGTGTGCTGCTGCCTGAATGCTATCAGCCTGCTCTTGTCGGTTTTCTTCATTTCCGGGCTCTGCCAGGTCTTTCTCATAAAGTCATAAGCGCTTTTCATAACCAATTAATTGTAGGCATGCATTTTTAACCTTTTGTAAAACTTAAATATCCGCCAGCAGAAATAGTGTTATGGGTTTTGAGAAGATCGCCATAGGCGCCATACTTGTTATCGGCAGCTTGTACTACATCGGCACCAACATGTTCGGCGCGTTGGACGACCTTGTCGTGGTAATTAACGGTGCGCTGCCATTGCTAGTCCTGGTATTTGGTGCACTGATTGTCTGGCTGCAGCTTGACCAGATGCTAATGGAAAGAAAGGTTAAAGGCAAAAAGTAAAAATATATTTATAAACGTGATTTTAGATACAAAAATACAGCCATATTTATTGCTCTTGATACTTAGGTGGTACTCGTCGCTGAAGATGAGGTCGTCATGGATGACGTTGAGGTGGTACTGGTGATGGTGTTACCTAGCGCGCTGAGAGTAATCGATCTTATGCCACCAGCATATTCCAAGCTTATGGTAGCGTAGGTGGAGTTTGAGGTCGATTGAGATTTCACACTCTGACTATCCACAGAAGCCGTGAAGTTTCCGCCGACAAGCGTTGTTGGTATGGTTATCACGGTATTGCCCGTTGTCCCATTGGAGCCAGCAACTATGAAGGTGATTGCGCGCGTACTTGGATTGAACGTCAGAGCCGAAACAGAGGAGTTGGAACTTACGAAAATGGAATAACACTTGCCATCTGACGAAATCGAATAATTGTAGGAAGGTCTCTGTTCCTTCAAGAAGAGCTCTCTGGCATTGGCGCTTAGGATGTTATGGGCGGCGTTGTTGTCCAGGTTAGAAAGGAGACGTGTCCAGTGTCCGACGGCATCAGGCGGGGCACCATCACTTGTCTTGTCCGCATAGTTAAGCCATCTCTCCAGACTATTTGAGCCCCCTCCTGCGTCTGAACCAAATAAGATACGGGAGTTCCATGTTTCAAAGAACTGCCTCCATTCTTTGTTCAATCGGCCGTCGTTAGATTGGTCTGTGAGCCTTGCCCAATTAGAGTTGGATTGCGGTAGAGGATTTTGCATGTTTTGAATCCCGGCCGTGTCGAAATACAGATTAGGATATCGCAAGAGGTAGTCGTTGAGCGTGGCGCTGTTGAGCGGCATGTTGTTGAATCCGAGATGAGCCCAGATTAAAGTCGCGTCTTTGTTGCGACTCAACATTCTTTCGAAGGCTGCATTCGCAACAGAATCGTCAGGAACAAAGTGAAACGAGATAGGAACATGATATTGAGCTGACAGGTCCACCAGCTGAAGCCAGACTGGAGTGTCTGCTGGAACATAGACCGTCGGGGGTGGAGTAATCTCACCACTGTAGTACCTCAGGTTAGCTTCGCCTATGCCATAGAATTTTCCTGTCTTCAACTGCTCCTCAGCAGATGTGACGAATGCTTGACCTTGTGTGAGCCAGATGGATGGTTGTGGTGAGTCGGGAGTATCTACGAATATTACAAACCTATCAGGGTATTGAGATATGGTTTCGAGCGAACCTGAATACAGATTCGACACACTTACACCTGCTTTATTCATCTCTGAAATTATTTGAGATACACTAACTTTGGGCGTTATGTGAACATGAGAATCGAAAATATCCATATGCTCCGTGTCAGAATATTGGCTGGTGCATGGATTGTTGGATGTGGATGGGGCGAGGGGCGCTACGTCAGTCCGTGCGGGGACCAATGGGGTAGGCGATGTAGTTTGATTTGTTGTAGTTGATGGTTGTCCGACACAACCACTTAAGAAAACCACCCCAAGCATAACAAAAGTTAGCAAGAAATGCTTCATAGTTAACTAATGTAAATTGTCTTTTAAAAGCATGTTTGAATTGATGCATTGGAAGTTAACATTAGTAGAATCTCATAGAGATGTTTTTACAGCATTATCATACCTCATTTTAAATATGCAATAGTTGAAACCGGACTCGCCGTAGGTACAGGGTACTTAACATTTTACCTTTTACGAAAGGCATCTAAAGTTTAGTAGAACTTATTTTTATTATCCAATTACTTATTATGGGCGTAGCGATATCCCAGCTTATTCCAAAGAAAGAGATAGAGTTCGAGCATCTGAGAGGTAAGATAGTTGCGATAGATGCTTTGAATACGATTTTCCAGTTCCTTTCAGTCATACGTGACAGGATGACAGGCGAGCCGCTGAAGGACCACAAGGGAAATGTCACCAGCCACTTGTCGGGGTTGCTCTACAGGACCACTAACATGCTGGAAGCGGGCATCAAGCCGGTGTTTGTTTTTGATGGCAAGTATCCGGAATTCAAGAAAAAGACGGTCGAAGAGCGCGAGCGTGTGCGCGAAAAGGCAAGGCAAAAGTGGGAGGATGCTGTGAGGGATGGCAAGCCGGCGATGAAGTATGCGCAGGCTGCGACACAGATGACTGATGACATATTGCAGGGCTCGAAGAAGATTCTGGAGCTGATGGGGATACCGTGGATACAGGCTGCGAGCGAAGGCGAGGCGCAGTGTTCGTACATGTGCAACAAGGGGGATGTGTGGGCTACAGGCTCGCAGGATGCGGACAGCTTGTTGTTCGGCACGCCGAGATTGGTGAAGAATCTTTCGTTGAGCGGGAAAAAGAAAGTCCCGAACAAGGAGGTTTACATTCAGGTCAAGCCTGAGTTGATAGAGTTGCAGAACGTGCTGCAGACACTAGGGTTGACGCGCGAGCAGCTGATAATGATCGGGTTGCTGGTGGGGACGGATTACAATGAAGGCGTGAAGGGTGTTGGACCGAAGACTGCGCTCAAGCTGGTGAAGGAGCACAAGACGCTTGGAGAACTGCTGACGAAAGTGGAGTTTGCTGGCGAGATTGACATAGAGCGCGTGTATAATTTCTTCCTCAACCCGCCGCATACAGATGATTACAAGATGGAGTGGAAGAGGCCGGACCACGATGGGCTCATGAAATTCATGTCAGTAGAGCATGACTTTTCCGAAGAGAGGATGGCAAAAATTATCACAAAGCTGGATGAGCTATCAATTGAATCGAGACAGAAAGGGCTTGGAAGCTGGCTGAAGAAATAGCATAAAAACGCTAAAGTATATTTTATTTGTATGGATCTGACAGACAAGATAATCAGCCTTTCAGTGAGGCGCGGGATAATATTTTCCAACTCAGACATCTACGGTAGTTTCGCAGGTTTCTTTGATTATGGCAATTACGGCTCGCAGATGAAGCGCAACGTAGAGCAGTCGTGGTGGAAGAACTTCGTGAACGGCAGGGACGACATGGTCGGGATTGACGGAGCAATTATTACGCATCCAAAAGTCTGGCATGCAAGCGGTCACACGCAATCATTCAACGACCCGCTGGTTGAATGCAAGAAATGCCACAAGAGATTCCGTGCAGACCATCTTGCAGAGAGCGCGCTGAAGATTTCAGTAGACGGGTTGTCGATGGAACAGAT
>SCSR01000073.1 GCA_004297575.1 archaeon | reverse complement strand
TAATAATTATACATATTTTCATTACCGTATAATGGTAAATGGAGATTGGTCTGGTCTACAGCGCTTAGGAGAGAGATTATCAGAAGTAGGGCTGAATTTAAGCATATACGAGAGAAAACCTCCCAAGTATGTCAGGATAAACCCAAGAAAGCCATTGAATAAGAACCAACTGGAAACCTCGCTTAGGAGTAGCTTGTACGAAACGTCGGTACCAAACGTATTCAGATGCAATAATCACCACATAGGCAGCAATGATTATTTCCATCGAGGATTATTCTACATCAGCGACTTGTCATCATTGATTCCTGTCATGTCTCTAGGATTGAAGGAAAGTGACTACATGCTTGATTTGTGTGCGGCGCCTGGTGTGAAATCTTCGTTTGCATACGATCTTGTGAACGGAGATTTGAGATTGTTCTGTATTGAAAAAGACTTGACGAGATTTAGAAGAATGTTAGGGTATTTCCATACATACGGCATTAGAACGTATACATACAACCAAGACGGAACGGAATTTCAATCAAAGGTGCTATTCGATAAGGTGATTGTGGACGTGCCATGCTCAGAAGAGGGCAACATAACGAAACTTGATAACATTCTAAGCAAAAGCCAGTGGTATATAGAAAATATTTCGCAGATACAGTTGAAACTGATACAAAGGGGATATGATTTGCTTAAGACCAACGGAACTCTGGTTTACTCTACGTGTGCATTGAATAAACACGAGAACGAAGGCGTTGTATCAGAATTCTTGGAAAGGAATCCAAATGCAAAGGTTGACTTGCCGTCAATATCAAATCCAGATATCACATTCGTGAAGTCAGAAAACATAATAAGGATAATTCCGGGGAAAACAAAAGGGGCATGCTTCACAAGGATAATAAAATCTACTGTCTAATCATCATTCTTCTGTACTTGCCATACTTGTCCTGCGGCGAGAACTTGGGAGGTTCAGGTGAAGATGTAGGACCTTTGCACTTGATGCATGTGTCCTTGAAAGTGTAGATGTTGCACTTGGGGCACTTCCTGATTCTCATACAAATAATATTGATGCCTGATTTAGATATATGCTTTTGAGCAACGACGAGTTTCCACGCCACTATACCCACAAGACTTAAACTTGGAAACCAAATTTCCATTATGGTGAGCAGAAGGTTCGGGTATGCCATTTTTGTAATTGTAGTTGTTATTATCGCATTTCTAATGCTTGGGGCCTATTTGTACCCTAGTGGTCACATACCATTTAACTATCTTGTTATCGATGGATACATGAGCAGTTGTAATACTTCTGGAGTCACTGTTTGCATAAGAAATTATATTGGAAAAGAGTCTGGACCTTTGGAAATAAAAGGTGTATCAGCAAAAGGAAATGTCTTGCACTGTGGGTCTATATCAAACATAGCCATTGGGGGGTATGCATGCAGATTCTGCAATGGATCTAGTCCAGGCACAAATTATGTCGAAATAAACTCAACCGAAGGCCCAAGACAGCGTACGATAGAATGCTGAATATGCTGGACGTTATCGGCTCTCAATAATCATCTGTTTTCCATTATTGATGCGCGAATTAAATATATGCAAAATGAAATGTTTTTATGAGCAATAAGCTCAAGGCTGCTACGACATCCATAATTGCTAATGTTGCCCTATTGTCAGGCAAAATGATACTGGCAGTATTCACGGGTTCTATCGGCCTTTTTGCAGAATCCACACACTCTTTATTCGACTTGCTTGCGTCTATCTTCGCATACGCCGGTGTCAAGAAAGCCGAGCAGCCCGAAGACCATACGCACCATTACGGCCATGAAAAGTACGAGACATTGTCATCGTTCATACAATCACTGCTGATAACCGGCACTTCGTTTATAGTCATGTGGGAAGCGTACCAGAAAATCCTGTCCCCAACGCCGGTCGAGAACTCGGAATGGGGCATAGCGTTCATAGTCATTTCTATCCCGATCGCATATCTGATTTCAAGATATCTTTCAAGGATGGCAAGGAAGGAAGGCGGGAGCCATGCGCTTGAAGCAGACTCTGCACACTTTACGACTGACATCATGGGTTCGGTGGCGGTATTGGCAGGATTGCTGATGGTGAAGTTCGGCATGCCTCTGGGCGACCCGTTGGCTGCATTTGCTGTAGGATTGGTCATGCTGTACATCTCTGTCAAACTGTGCATATCGTCATTCCACGTATTCATGGACCACAGTCCGGACAGGAAGAAAGTCCGCATCATCGAAAACGTTTTGAAAAAGGCAATCAAGAACGGCAAGATAACAAGATACCACAAGCTGAGAGCCAGGATGGTTGGGAGCAAGATATTGCTCGAATTCCACATCCATGTCTCGAAAAAGATGAGCATAGTAAAGGCACATCAGATAGCTTCAGACATTAAGAACGAAATCAAGAGAAAAGTGCATGAAGTGAAGGATGCAACGATACACATAGAGCCTGATTAATCACTTGAGCAGCTTGTAGCTGCCTTCGCCATTCGATTTGACACTCTCTATAGCCTCTTCGGCAGCGGTCTTTAGTTTCTTCTCGACATTCTTCGGGTCTTTGGTCCTTATCTGCAGCCTGTAATTGTAACCGTCCTTGTAATTGGGCATAAATTTAATATCAGCGCCGGTTGATTCGCGTATTCCAGTGAGGATATTCTTCACTTTGTTGAGACCATTTCCCTCGTAGCTCGCCAAAAACAATCCAACTTTTATCTCAGTCTCCTTTTCCTTGTACATCTTCTGCAGAGTAGGCATCAACGCGTTGATCCATTTCTTATCTAGTCCTTCACTCGCCTGCGGGTCGTTCTTGATTTCCTCAAACGCAGATTCCAAACTTCCAAAATCATCAACCAGCTTGTCGCCTATCTCAC
>SCSR01000072.1 GCA_004297575.1 archaeon | reverse complement strand
TCGAAATCAGCAAGATATTGGAAAGAGGGGGATAAGGTAGCCGGATTGAACCACATCTCTATTGTTCCCTTGGCTGTCTGCGCTGTCGTAAATTTGTCTTGTCCCAACCACACATAACCGTTGCTTCCGGTAAAGTTCAAACAACTCCCGTATTTGCAACTGAAACTGCCTGGCCAAGTGATATTCGGGGAATTGACTAAAGTACCGCTATTTCCATTGCCACTGCTATCTGCAGCAATGCTTCCGCTTCCCTCATCGAAATGCCAGACTCCAACAGCTCCCCCGTCGTAGTTGAAGTTTGTCGTGGCGATATTTGTTGCGCCATTTGTCTGATTCGCCTTGAACCAGTTCGGATAATTTTCCTTCTGCTCGTTGTATTCCCAGCTTATTTCATCCGGCGAAAGCACACGGGAATAAATTTTCACATTGTCCATTAAGCCGTTTAGATAAACTGTAGCTTTGCCTCCAAGATCCATTGTTGACGAAGGTGATATAGGTCCGCTTGCTAATGTTGGTGTTGATTGGTCGTCAACGCCATTGACGTACACTCTCACTTTGTTTCCATCATAAGTCCCAACAAGATGATACCACTGTCCAGTTGTTATCGTAGTAGTTCCATCAGTAATTCTATCAGCCGTATCAAATGCATCAAATCTTAATTTGTCATTGAAGACAGACAAGATATATTTTTCACTTGAGTCGAGAACCAAATAATTGTTCGTGTTAACTTGGTTGAATTTTACCCATGTGGACACAGTTATTGCATTAAAACTTGTTGGCATAGTTGTCATTCTTATATAATCGTTGTTTCCATCGAATGCAGCACAGTATCCAAAATTAGTCTTGCACGATGAGTTCGTAAGAATTTGCATCCCGTTGTACCCGGTTCCCGTGTTGTTGAATCCCGAATAGTCTGCAATCGTATTGTTGTTCTCGTTGAATTTCCACCAGCCGACAAGCTTGTTGTCATGAAGGTCGTAGTATGTAAGCGTCGAATTCGCGACCTGTCCGATAGTTTCATTGCTAAACTGCCATGAACTGGAATCTATCCAGCTGCATGTTGCCAAGCCATCACAGTTTGCTGACGTATCGATTGTTCCGGGATAGCCTAAAGAGAATAAGAAATTATTATTCGAAGATGCGTTGAATAAATAATAATATGTCGCTTTTCCGAACTGCGTTGCCGATGACGCGTTCTCGATCCTTATTTGGACTGGGGAATGTTTCCCCTTACCGAACTGATAATTATGAGTCATGAATAGTGGTTGGTCTCCGGATGCGCGATTGACAAAAATAAATAATGGTGAAACTGTCCAGTCAGCTTCGGTCGTACCATCCGTTCGAGTCCAGCCTACGCTGTCGTTAATGGCGAACCAAGGATTTGTACTGCTTACCGCTTGTTGATTCCAGCCATTTGATACACCGGCAAGTTTCATATAAGTATAACTTTTATCTTGACCAAAGCTTACCGGAATCGTAATGTTGTGCCGTGGGGTAATCTTGACATTGTCGACAAAGAATACTCCTGCCCACGAGTCGCCATAACTGTTTTCAAAATGCAAGTTGTCTATGTAACCTACGTCAGCCGCATTCTGGGCGCTCGCATTTTTCAGCACATCGTCAACATATATAACGGTCGTGTCGGTGTCCGCATCCACGTCCAACCTTATCTTATACCATTGGTTCGCGTTCCATGTCATCAAAGTTGCCCAACTGCCACCGGTACGGAATATGAGATTATTCGGTTGGTCAAAATCAAGCCTGATAGCGTTTGTGCTGCCGGATCTCACATCGATTTCGAAAATTTCGCTTGTCTGTTCAGGCCTCACGTAAAATTCGTAAGAGGCTTTGGTTGTCTGCGGATGATTATACTGCATGCTTTGCGACGAGCTCAAATTCAATCTGACACTTTTACCGCTGGTGCCTTGGTATACTGTAGAATTTGTTCTAACAAGATTCACAGGTGACGTCTCAGTAACACTCCATTTAGCAGGACTGACGTTATCGCCTTCTGAGTCGAAATTATCGGCGAATATCGTGGCATCGCTGTCTGCGAATATCCTCACGAATGGGTCATGAGCCGTCATCAAGTAAGTGTAATTAATCGAGGGATAACCGTCTCTTTTGAGCTGTTGCATCCATTTGAATTCCTGCTTGAACCTTGGATCAGTCCAGTCAGGCATGCCGCGCTTTGTGTTCTGGTATTCGGCTTGAACTTCTGTTGCTGAGAGGGAACGGTTCCAGATTTTCACATCATCGATTGAACCGTTGAAATAAAGTATCGGGGGATTATGTCTTTGACCAATGTATAATGAATTACTGTTAGTTGAAATGCTACCAGTCCCCGCTTCAGACACATCTAACTGTCCATTAATGTATATTTTTTTATTTGAACCATCATAGGTTGCAACAACATGATACCATTGGTTAGATGCTAAAGTTGTAGATGTCGATGTATATACATCGCTTACTCCCAGCGTGTAAAAACCAATTCCGTTACCTGAGTTAAGTATCAATCTGTATCCGGTTGATGTATCTTCATCGGTTTTACTTACTATAGGATGTTCAGTGCTATCTACAGAACCTTTTATCCAAGCATCAATAGTTATTGCATTGGCGATATTTAGACTACTGCTGGAACTAACATTAACAAACTGACTACTATTGAAATTTAAACAACTCCCAAACCTGCAAGAAGAATTTGTAATCCAAGTTGGAGCAGTTCCAGTTGTTGAATTCCCTAATGTTCCTGCGTTTCCTTGTTCGCTGCTGTCGGCTGTATTACTTGTTTGCCCTTCATCAAATTTCCAGTGTCCAACCAAATTGTTGGTGTAATTGCTCTTCTGCCAGACTTTCCATGCATTATCCTTCCAGTCGAAAAAGTAAACCGTTTGATTTGTGCCGCTGTATATTGAATACAATGTGTTGGCTAAAGCTGTACCATCTAAGCTTACACCAAGATTTCCGAACCTTGTTTCGAATATAATGCTTCCAGTGTTATTGAGAATTTGGGAGACATCCACGCCGGCATTTGGACTGTAAGTCAATCCCTGCTTGAATGTTACAAAATCGTTCGATAATTTAATTATTGTCGGCTCTGTGAATCCTCCTCCGATATTGCTTGAAAGTGAAGCTCTCTGATCATCTGCTATGCCGCTCTCATTCAGCCAGTAGCTTCCCCCTACCAGCGCATCGCGTATCCCATAATCATAACCATCCGCACCGCCAAGCGTATAGTTGAGACTAGTGCCATTGAGATTCCAATACCCTTGCCCTATGTTGCCCAGTTCCGATACATTCCTCCACGTCCCGTCGCTGGCATTGTAATAAACACCGATATTGGCGAGCCCAGAGATATTGAGCAGGTTGTTGACTGAAGTGGAATTGTCAGAATCTAGCATTACGGTATAATTGATGACATTCCCCGAAGAAGTGACAGACATGTTATATCCGGTGACTGTATTGTTGCTGAGCGTCGAGTTTGTCATGTTGACCGAAGATGTGAGATATCCAGTCGCACCGCTGCCATGGAGATAGACAGAAGTATTAGTCTGGTTCAAGGCAAGCGTCAGGTTGAGTACGAAACCTAAGATAGACCCGGAAGTCTGGTTCGCGATATTGATGACATCGTTCGTCGCAGTAGTGCCCAGACTGAAATTGTATGTAAAGCTCGCATTCGTAGACGATGACAGGTTCTTCAGCTGTACTTGGAACCAGTCAACGCCTGCCGGAAGGGTATACAGCAATGTGTAGGCGTTGCCCGCGCTTGTCCCTTTGAAGTATGCAGTTCCCTTCGACACCACGCCTGTCTGCACGATTCCCGAGCTGCTGACATAGAAAGGCTGGCTTCCGATGCTGACAGAAAAGTTCACAAGGTTCAGGCTGATTGAATTGAGCTTGTTCCTGATAAGCGTGGGCTTTTCCTGATTATATCCTGCTGAAGTCACATTAGGGAAATCCAGCAGCAGCACACCATTGTCCAGCACAAGGTCGGTTGAATTGACAGTCGCGGTCACCAGCCCGCCGCCCGATATTTGGATATTTCCCTGCTTGGAATTCGCGCCGAACGGGACTATCCCCGACTTGGTATCAAAAGTGAAAATCAACTGCCCGCTCGAATTGTCAACACGGTACTGCCCTCCTGTCACCCCGACGCTTATCTTCCGGATTGACCCGGAAGCTTCGGATGCGATTTCCCTTACATACCCGTCCAGTTTCTGCAAGTTCGATTGGGCTTCGTTTATGACGCTGGAATCCCTTGCACGGTCCAACACAGGCACGGCTACAAACATTATTAAGGCTAATGATGATACCGCAAGCAATAGTACGAGCGCATACGAGATGAATGGGGAGACGCCTTTCATTGAATAGTTTTTGGGTTTGGGCTGGATTAAGGTTTACTTATTCTTTCCTTCGCGATTTTCATCGCAGCATCTCTCGGACTGACATCATCTGACCTGGCCCTATCAAGAACTATCTTGGTATTCTTCTTGATTTTCTCTTCAACCATCTTGAACATCTCTTCCGGAGTCCCGCCGATATACTCTATGTAGGAAGAGATCACTCCACCTGCATTCGCAACAAAGTCGGGAACAACTAGAATTTCCTTATCATGTAACTTTTCCTCTATCTCGACGCTCATAGGTATGTTCGCGCCTTCCACGATTATCTTTGCTTTCACCTTATCCACGTTCCTTTCGTTGATGACATCAGGCTGGGCTGCTGGAATCAGGACATCAACAGACAGCTCAAAAATCTCCTCGCCTCTCAGCACATTCCCTGGCTTGTAATTGATAACTGACTTGGTCTGTTGCTTCACCTGCATGAGCTTCTCCACATCCAGACCGTTCTCGTCGTATATCACGCCCTTGCTGTCGCTCACTGCAACAATCTTCGCGCCGAACTCTGACAAGAATTTCGCAGCAAAAACACCAACATTCCCGTAACCTTCAATCGCAACGCTCGCGCCATTGACATCCATGCCAGCATGTTCCATTGCTACAACTGCGGAATGCGCCACGCCGAATCCAGTCGAGCCAAGCTCGTGCGGTATCCCTCCCATATCTGCAGGCTTGCCTGTGCATGACTGCATCGAGCCGTTCTCTTCTGCAAACCATTTCATCTCCTCTTCAGCAGTGTTCATGTCAGGCGCAGCCACATACTTGCTCGGGCAGACAATCTTCAATGCACGTGAGAATGCTCTGACCAGCGCCTCTTTCTGCTCACGCGAAATCTTTTTTGGGTCAGCGATTATACCTGACTTGGCACCCCCGAACGGCAAATCCGCAAGTGCAGTTTTCCATGTCATCGCACGCGCGAGGCGGAACACCTCTTCTGCGTTCACGGTAGGCGTCATGCGTATGCCTCCCTTTCCTGGACCGCGTGCTGTTGAATCTATTACAAGAATTCCTTTTAACTTTGTCTCCGGATCGTAGACTTCTATCACATACTCTGGACCGAACTCGTCTTTCTCAATCATTTCCAATCAGGCCTTACCTTGTCCAGTGGTACGCCGTTCAGATAATTATAAGCCGCAAGCGCAGCCTTGCACCCGTCGCCTGCCGAGGTGATGACCTGCTTGAAAGGCAGCTGCGTCAAGTCTCCTGCTGCGAATACCCCTTGCCTGGATGTCATGTTGTTGATGTCTACGATCACTTCCCCGTTATCATTCAGGTTCACCAGTCCTTTAAGGAAATCGGTCTTGACAACATGCCCTATCTCTACGAACACCCCGTCCAATTGAATCTCCTTCTTCTCGTTCGTCTGCGTGTTTTGTATTACCGCGCCACTGACCTTGCCGTCGCCCTTGATCTCTGCCACGACTGAATTGTATAGTATCTCGATGTTCGGCCTTGCCTTGGCGCGCTCAACCATGTACTCAAATCCCCTGAACGAATCCCTCCTGTGCACCAGATAGACCTTCTTGCATGTCTTGCTGCCGTATATCGCAGCGTCCAGCGCAGAATTTCCTCCGCCTACAACCGCAATAGTCTTGTTGGAAAATAGCGGAACGTCGCACGTCGCGCAGTAACTTACGCCTCTTCCCTTCAGCTTGTCCTCGCCTGGCACGCCAAGATCCCTAGGTGTCTTGCCGAATGTCAGGATGAGCGACTTGGCTTCATAACTATCACCAGAAGTTGTTGTCACTGTGAATTTCTTGTCATGCTCCTTGACGCTGCTGACCTCGTCTATGAATATCTCAGCGCCAGCCTTCCTAGCGCCTTTCTCGAATTTTTGCATCAATCTCGGCCCAGCTATGTGTGAAAATCCAGGATAGTTCTCGATGTAAGTTGCAGTCGCTGTCTGCCCGCCAGTCTCTTTGGTTATGACGAGCGTCTTCACCTTCCTTCTTGCTGTGTACATGGCTGCAGTCAATCCCGCAGCAGCACCGCCGATGATGATGACATCCCACAAAATATTAGACATTTAGCTTACTTTCTCCTCAGCTTTGGCTCTGTTGGGCATGCCTATGAATTCTACCTTGCCATCAATGATCGTCGTGGGCACGGACATTATGCTGAACTTCTGCACCATCTCCTGCCCTTTCGGCGTGGCCGCATCAATTTCCTCATAGTCAAACTTGTGCTTCTTCTGCAGTTCCTTCCACAGAGCCTTGGTGCTAGGGCAGTATACGCATGATTTTGTATAAACGACCTGTACTTTCATTTCAATCCCCTTTATAGATAGGTTGAAAATATATATAATTTCGTCACCACTTAATACCATGCAGCATTACACTCCCCGGAAAGTTTCCTCAATCACAAAGACAGACAAGTTCATATCAATAATCGGCAAGATTGCAAGCATTGGTGAGGACTCGTTTTCAATCGATGACGACACCGGAAAATTGGAAATCTCGAGCGAGCATGCGTTGAAGAAAGGCGCGGTTGTAAGAGTGTTCTGCTCGTTTGAAAAAACATGGAGGGCCGATATAGTTCAGGACATGTCCGGAATGGATTTAAATATTTATAAACAGGTAGAAGAACTGTATAGTAGAGCTGGTTTATGATGTTCAAAGCAAGTTTATCCGACCCTAGCGTGCTTGTCGACTCGATATCGACGATTGCAGAACTGATTGATGAGGGAAATTTCAAGATAAACAAGGATGGGATTTCGCTTGTCGCTGCGGACAGGGCGATGGTTGCTGTTGTTGACTGGATGCTGTCGGCGAGCGCGTTTGATGCGTTCGAGGTCGATAATGAGCAGAAGATAGGATTGAACATAAGCAACTTGCTTTCTGTTTTGAAGAGGGTTGGCGGTGACGACAAGCTCACGCTGGAACTGAAGGACAGCAAGCTTCAGATCACGATACAAGACGGCAGCAAGAGAAAGTTTTTGACTCCGCTCTTGGATTTGAGCCAGGAAGAGGTGCCGCCTGTCAACCAGTTAGAATTTACAGCCAGCACACAGATCAAGCCTGATGTTTTACAATCCGGTTTGGATGATGCAGATATAATTTCTGATTCGGTCCTTTTCGACATATCTCCGGAAAAGTTTGCGATGAGCGCCGAAGGTGACATAAGCAAGGCCGACCTTGAATTGGAAAAAGGGAACAGTTCTTTGCTATCCATCGAGTCTAAAGGCAATGTCAAGTCACGATACCCATTGGACTACCTGAACAAGATGATCAAGGCTGCCAAGATTGCTGACTCTGTCACTATAAGGATGGGGCAGGATTACCCGATGAAACTGGAATTCAAGTCAGGCGACAAGTGCTCATTGTCATTCGTTCTTGCTCCGCGTGTCAGCGACTAGTTACAACGTAAAAACAATCATAGGCACTACCAAACCTATGACGAAAGCTGCGATAATCTGTTCCATATCATGCCTCTTCAGGACAAGCCTTGACCAGATAACAATAGGTAATAGAACAAATGATATAGCAAATCTTACATCAACCAACGAGAGAACAGTTGCCATCGCTGTATATGCCATGGTATGCGCGCTAACTTTCCAGTAATCACGGACAAAATGGATGATAAAATTGAATATGATCAAACAGACTGCGCTAAGAAAAAATTGGTTGGTTAACGGAAGAAAGTATGACAGGATTAAGAACACTGATATCGCTGCGTAAAATGCGTATGTGAATTTCTTCGTCTCGCTCTTCACGCGCTTGCTTATCATCCTCGCAGTAGCCTTGTACACCAACATCGACGCGATGAAGGTAATTGCATTGTTTAAAAAGTATGGCGAGTTCCAAAAATAGGCGACTAATATTATCGCTCCTACGATACCGACGTTGCTTGGAAATGAAACATCCTCAACGAGCTTTGCGAACTTCATCTGAATAACAATTTAATAGCATTAGCAGATAAGTCTATTCTATGCTGAGGTCGCCTAATCTGGTATGGCACAAAGCAAACTAGCGTGCATGCCTGGAAACTCTAGATAGGTAGCTTGCGCGGGTAACCGCTTGAGGGTTCAAATCCCTCCCTCAGCGTCAAGTGATAGAATGAAACTGATATTTGTCAGGCATGGTGAGACTGAAGAAAACATACAAGGCGTCATCCAAGGCCATCTGCCAGGAAGGCTTTCGGAAAAAGGAAAGCAACAGATTGCAGATGCATCCAAGCAATTGGAAAACGAGCACATAGATTACATTTATTCGAGCGACTTGGCACGTGCTGCTGATACCACAAAAGGAATTGCAAAACACCATCCCAACGCTCCGATCGAATTTGTAAAAGAGCTTCGTGAAAGAAATTACGGCGAGTTTACAGGCAAGAAAAAATCCGAGATAGATTACCAGAAATGGTGGGATGAAATACACACTCCTCACGTGCGACACAAGGATGCTGAGGCATTAGAGGAAGTTTACAACCGCGTATCTATATTTATGGACAAAATCCTGCATAAGCACAAAAATCAGACAGTTCTGCTTGTAGGCCACGGTTTCATGGGAAAAGTTTTGAGGTGCGTACTTTCCAACCAACCTGCTGAAAAAGTACGGGACATGGGAAGGGTTGAGAACGCAGGCGTTAGTATTTACGATGTTAGCGAGTATGAGAAGCACGAATTGCATGTTAGAACGATATGAAACATTTGTAGGTTATGGTCTATTATATTAACAGACGCGCCAGTAGTCTAGCCTGGTAGGACTCGACCTTCCCAAGGTTGAAGCCTGGGTTCAAATCCCAGCTGGCGCACAAATTTAAATTTTCACGCCAAATGATACATATGAGGAATATCGCAACTTCTATAGCTCTAGGCGGTGTGGTAATAGACTCGATTAGTGCTTTGTATAAAGCTCTATCCGAACCCGTAGGTTACAGAGTTGTAACGGAGCCTTATGTTGCCGGGCTTATCGTTGGTTCTGTATTGGTGGTTATTGGTGTTTACAAGGTTGTGAAAGAACCCAAGACCGTCCATCAGGAATTGAAGAACATTTAAAAACCTTCAAAAACTACATATACTCTATGGCTAAGAGAACTGGACCTACAAATGCATATTTGCGCAAGTTGATAGGTCAATTGAAAAGCGGGGAAGCTCCTATATGGAAGGCTGTCGCAGACAAGCTGTCCAACCCGACAAGGCAGAGGGTCGAAGTGAACCTGTCGGACATATCCAGAAACGCAGGCGATGCAAGCATTGTTGTTATTCCAGGCGTAGTGTTGGGAACAGGCGAATTGAAGAAGGGATTGACAGTAGCTTCATGGAAGTTCTCTTCGGCTGCGACTGAGAAGATAAAGGCTGCGAACGGGAAAACCATGACGATAGAGGAATTGGTGCAGGAAAATCCTAAAGGAACCGGAGTAAAGGTTTTGGCGTGATTTCATGATTGAACTGGTTTCTATTTTCGGTTTGTTAGGCTCGATTACGGCAGCCAGCTTGTTCTTCCCGCAGGTATGGAAATCGTTCATTACCAAGAAGACAAA
>SCSR01000071.1 GCA_004297575.1 archaeon | reverse complement strand
ATTGTTTATCACAGCCGGCGTAGGAGGCTCGATTGTTTTCTACATGATATTCTCGACAAGGAAAAAGATTGAAGCAAGGAAAGAGATAGTGACAGTTGAGAGCGAGTTTGCCGAGGCGTTGCTGCAGCTGAGCGAGCAGATAGAGCGTGGCATGCCTATTGAGACTGCGATAAAGAAGATGCGTAGCAATATCAAAGACCTAAGCATTGCCAAGTTCTTTGACAAGATTGTTTATAACATCGAAACATTCGGCATGACTTTCGAGCAGGCTGTATTCGACAGGAAAGCCGGGGCTATACGCGATTATCCGTCAAACATGATCGAGGCAATACTCCGTGCAATCACGGAAATCTCCAAGCGTGGCATGGAGTCGGCTGCCAAGGCTGCGAACTCGATTGCGAGATATCTGAAAGATGTGCATACGGTCGAGGAAGATTTGAAGGAGATTCTGTCTGAGGTGACATCGACGATGGAGATACAGGCGCTTTTGCTTGCACCGCTTACAGCAGGAATAGTCGTTGCATTGACAGCGATGGTGAGCCAGATACTGCAGGCATTCGGCCAGGCGATACAACAGATAGAGAGCACGTTATCCGCTTCGGGTCCGGCAGGAGCTGCAGGAAACATCGCGTTAGGCTCAATCATAAACATCAACGGCATGATGCCCATAGAAGTGTTCCAGATAATCGTCGGCGTTTACATGATGGAGATTGTTGTGATGCTTGCGATGTTCATGAGCACGATAAACAACGGGGAGGAATGGGTGATGAAAAAGTACACCATAGGCAGGCACCTGTTGCTTGCGACTGCGATGTATGTGCTTGTTGTGATTATGATATACATGGGATTCAATGCGATAATCCCGCTGACAGGATTGATACAGGCAGGCGCTGGCGTATGAAAGGATCGATGTCGATGCGTGCCATATACGCCATAGTGCTTTTAATGGCATTGGCGCTGTTGCTTGCGATATTCTATGCCGGAAGCCTTGGTTTTGTGGAAACTTTCATCTCGCAAGTTATAAAACGATAACGGACCAAATAATCATATGCTTGGCATAGCCATCGAGACTATCGCATATCTTGTGCTTGCGGTGATTGCGATTGCTGTTATTTTTGTTGTGTTGTCAGGTCTTGCACCGAAGATACCAAATTTCATCATGCAGACGTTTGACAGTTTCAAGACATGGCTATGTGGCACGATGGGATGGGGCGTGGACTTTCTTTGCAAGAGGGCTGCTGGTGTTTGAATGAAAGGGATAACTAAAATCATCGCAGAACTGATACTTGCGGTCATAGTTATCGTCATCCTTGGCACAGCTTCAGTTGCCGCGTTGCCATATATACAAAATCTGCTTGCACAATATTTTGGACTGACAACTGATACTGCTATTACAGAAGCTGTAGAGTGTTCATATATAAGATGTGATGTTGGATGCAGCGATGCTAAAGTTCAAAGCAACGTTTGGCGTAATCTACCAGGCAATATATGTCCATGCTCCAAAGATTTTCAGGATAAAAATGGGAAAATTTGTGGCGAAAATTCGCTTCAGTACCCAGTAGAGATTCCAACAAGTATAAGCTATCAGTCTCCCGTCTTGACTAAGATGTCATTTTCCGCAGGAATTAACTGCATATATTCAAACACGAAGATCCCAACCGATTTCCCATGGATATCCGCACAAGCTAAATACAACTTCCTCATTCTAAGCTCAGATATACTGAAGCTTAATCCAGGCCAGCAAGATAAATGTGAGGGTCCAGTTCCGGGCATAACCAATTTTGTAGTTTCATCTAATACAGCTGAGAAGGGGAGAATATATGTTTCCACAGCATCCCCGCAACTTGTAGGATTTTCCATTTCGCCTAGCGGTATTCTGCAGAACATAGTATGGACTCAGGCGTGGGGAAGGCCTGTCTATACGATACTGGACTCTTCAAACAATTATAAAGCGACTTTAAGTTTGAAGCCCGGTCCAAATTCTCAAGTAGGTCAAAAGTATCAGGTTTCGGCAGCAGGTAATAGATTCGTGGTTGGTGTTAATCAGCTAGGTGGTGACTGTTATAGTTTCGGCATCAAGAAAACTAATGCTAATGATGTTAAAACAATAACATTCTCTGCAACAAGCGTTTGCAGTAGTGGTGTACAATCTAACAAACCAACTTATGTTGATGTTGGAGGAGCGATATTTAAACTGACTTATTTAGGTCTGACTTATTCTGATGGTAATCAACTAGCTAAATTCGATTTACAATATTTGACTACCACCGTGAGCGCAGACATGTCATCTTACGGCGCAACCGATCCTATACAGTTGAGGGTTTCCACGCAGATTCCAAGCGATTTGGTAAAGCTCAGCGGCATATGTCCTAAAAAATCCGATGGGAGTTGTGATGTGAATAATGTGTATGATGTCAGTCAAACTATCCAATGTGGTGCGAGTTCTACCGCTCCATGTGCCAATCCAGATAGATGTACGTTCGATTCAATAAATAGGCAATGCATACCTGGATGCACTACAAATACAAATGGAGAATGTACAATAACGATTCCGGCAGGCACATTGTCAACCGGAAAATACATTTTATCTATCATTGATTCGCAAGTCATCAAAGGCGAAACAACTGTAGAGGTCCGTTCGTAATAAAAACTAACCTTTCCAGTGACCCGTACGTTTATATACCGACCAAAGCGAAATAATTATTGATGAAAGGCATAGCTGTTCCGTACATCATCGCGCTCATCCTAGGTATTGTAATCATCGGGCTGTTGGGATATTGGTTTTTTGTTCTAGGAGGGCAGGTAGGAGGAACCGGGACAATGCAGACATGTAGTGCCAAGCAGGCTGCATGGTGCCAGCAATGGTCTGTGACTGGTTTCAGCGGTAATTGTCCAGCAACACAATTCTGTACAAGCATTAACGATGCAAACACAAAGTGGCAATCATTTGCTCCGGGATGCGATAAATCAGCGCCAACACAACCTTTCTGTCAGGCATCATTTGGATCAACAAGTAGCTCGGCATCTGGTAGAACGACAGTAGATTGTATAGTTAACGATCAGCCGAACGATGGTGTATGCACTAAGGCTGGTTACACCAGTTGTGATACAAAGACCGGTTTTTGTGTATAAGCCAACCTACACCTATTTAATGCCTGCTAGCAAAGTAATATTATGAAGTCACTGGCATCATTGTCGATTTTGGCAATCATGTTGATGGTTTCATCTTCTATCGCACAGTCTCAAAATATCATCACGCCATCCAGCGGTCTTCATATCGTGATGGCTGGCGACACAGACTACAAAGTAACGTTGAAGATAAATGACAACATGCAAAGAGAGTTCACATTCAGAAACTACCATGGCACATTAGGAGACGGAGCATGCGCATTTTTGGAAATCAAGTCTGCTGGTGGGGAATCAAAGACAGTTAGGATTAATGACATAAATGGGGTTTTTACAGCTAGCTGCAGCAATGCGGATGTAAACAAAGGAAGCGCATACAAAGTAGTTATTGGGACAGACACGTTCTCGATAACTTATAACGGAGGGATGATTGGTACTATATATCAGCGTGGTGATTATTCGATAAGTTACATGCCTGCATCAGCAACACCAACTACATCTACAACCACGACAAGTACAGTTTCACCTTCAATATCACAATACACATCATGCGATACATGCGTAAGAAATTATCCATACGGCTGGTGCGGGACAACGGGAACATCAGGCCAATGTTTTGCAGGATCAGATAAAGGTCCGAGCTCTGGTTCATGCTCTTCACCGTACAAATGGGTGTGGGAGATGGATAGCTGTGGTAGAATCCTTTCATCATCAACAACCACCACAAGCACGTCTGCGTCAGCTCCGAGATCCAACGCTTTATTTATCGAGTGTTCAGCATGCACTGAACAAGGCGAATACGGCTGGTGTGGTACCCAGACATCTGGTGATTGTGTATATGCGCCAAAATCAGAGACAGCACCTACAAGTTGCCCGCCACCCAAGCAATGGGTTTGGAAGAGAACGGATTGCGGAGTCTATAGAACATCCACTACAACAACATCGAGCACGACAAGTTCAACATCTACCAGTTCGACAGCAAGCTCGACTGCATCGACATCTACAACCACATCGCCGTACAAATCATGCGGTCAATGCATAACATATTATCCATACGGCTGGTGCGGAGCATCCACAACATCGGGCCAATGCATGGTCGGGTCGACCTCAGGCTCAGGTCCGAAAGATGGTTCGTGTTCCTCGCCAAACAAGTGGGTCTGGACTATTGGCACTTGTGATAGCGTATTTTCTGGTTCAGGAACATCTGTAACATCCACGACATCCTCTAGTCCGGCATCAACTACACTAGTATATGTGGCAATAAAGGACAGTTCGGAAACGCCAATCGAGGGCGCATACTTTTCGACTAAAAATGGCAACACACAGACCACTGCTTGCATTACAAATGCTATGGGTTTGTGCAGTGCGAAACTCAGTCGAAGTGACAGTGTTACATTTGTAGCTTCAGCTAAAGGATATGAGAGACAAGAGAAAACGGGCAAGCTGAATTCCGAGTCGACCTCATTCTCATTTTCGCTCACCAAAACGGCAAGTCAGCCTACACAGACAACAACTACCACACCTGCAACATATACCAAGACATTCTACCAAGGAGGACTGCCTGCCGATACATTGTGGGTCGTGACAATTACTCCAAGCACAGGTATCTCTGTAAAGTATACATCAACGACCGACTCAGTATTAGCTGGTGGGCTTCAGGGCACAGTGAATTATGTTTATGATGATACGTTTAAGGTAGGAACCAAGACATACACGTGTTCAAAAACGGTTGGAAAATGCTCTGGCACATTCACATCCACTTCGGATAACGCGGCTGCGTATTATGAGCTAGCAACTACCACATCATCAACATCCACTACAACTGCAACGACAGATTGCTCTGCAAGAACATCATGTCCATCATGTGTTATCGGCAACAGTTTGAATCCAACCAAAATAACATGCGGGTGGGACAAGACGGTATCGTCATGCAAGTCCGGAGATGCGACAGGACCCAGCGATAACAGGAACGTGTATGGTGCAGACAAATGGGCATGGTTAAACAGCTTATGTTGGATTACATCTAAACAAGACACAATACCTTCATCAACATACATAAAGGCAAACCAACCATCGTACAAAGCCGGGGACACAATAAGTGTAAGTGGTAACATCGGTTATGCGGGTTCATCGTTCACAATCCTTATAATTAATCCTATAGGTAATCCAGGCGCCTTGGCACAAGGAACATCTGACTCTACTGGAAAGTATGAACTTTCAATCGCAACTGTAGGTTCGCCAGATAACCTGTTCATCGGTACTCTGGGAAGGTATAACGCTACGATAACAGACTTTATAGGCAGAAAATATGCGACCACATTTGATGTCGTTCCAGTTTCCTAAGGTAATTTATTCCTGTAAAATCAATTCTAATTCATGAAAGCAATCACGAACTATGTTATTGCACTGATTCTTGTTGCTATAGTTCTTGTCATAGTCGGTTATCTCATCTTCACATACTATAACGGTTTCAACACTTCAGGCAAATACGCTGATTGTATGTCAAAAAGGCTATTCTTCTGCAGCCAGTGGCAGCAAGATGGGGCGCCACCTTCAGGCAGCTGGGACAAGTTCGCGCCGGGATGCAGGAGCGCAGGCGTATCAGCAGACTCGCTGGACGCATGCAAGTAGATTAAATCTGATGCACAAATAATAGATTATGTCCAAGGCTGTAGCTGTCCAGATGCTCTTTATCATCGTCGTCATAGGGCTCACGGTCTTCTTCACGATACTCGTGCTGAGCGGATGGCTGGACGGGGAGGTATCGCAGTTTACATTATTGAGTTGCGCTTCTCAGAAAGCAGATTATTGTTATGAGATATGTGTCAGGCACAATGCACAACCAAAATGGGATGATGTACTACATTGTGGGGCTGAACCAATGAAGGCAGGTTGCAGCAATTGTGAACTAGGCGCAACCACTACAACAGGTGCAGGGAAATGAAAGGACAGGCTGAGCCGATAGACTTGATAGGTATTGCTGCGGTAATAGTGGTGATAGTCCTGATATCGGCAGTATTCCAGCGAAACACGATTTTCGAAGCGTTGCATCAGGTCGCAACATATACAGGTCCGGCTGTTGCAAGGGATATCGGAGGGTTGATGACAATGACAGCGGCGGCGCCTGGGGATATTGATATAAAATATTATCAGAATGCCAAGTTCAGTTACAGCCTTGACATGCATGACCACACGACAGACATTATAATAACAAAAGGCATGCAGAATGGTGAGGAAATCAAAGGAAGCTCGGAAACATTGCCGAGTTTAAAAAAATCTTTGACAAACTGTAACAAGTTTTTGATGAGCAAGAAAGGAGGGCAGTACGATGTTAGTTGC
>SCSR01000070.1 GCA_004297575.1 archaeon | reverse complement strand
GGTCAAGACACCGGCAGGGATATCAGAAATTTTCGATGAGATAAGCTATGACAAAGGCGGAAGCATACTCAGGATGCTGGAAGATTTTCTTGGCGAGGATGTTTTCCGTGACGGGCTGAGGAAATACCTGTCTGACCACAAGTACGGCAATGCGACCACCCAAGACCTGTGGGCAGCATTCGAGCAAGTGTCGGGCAAGCCTGTGAAAAGGATGATGAACGTATGGATAAAGCAGGTGGGATATCCGATTGTCACGTGGGAAGGTTCTGAGCTTGTGCAGGGAAGGTTCATGCATGAAGGCGTGTCAGATTCCATCTGGCCCATACCGCTTTCGATAAAGACCGACCAGAAAAGAATCTCGCAGCTGATGGATAAGAAAAGGATAAAGTTCGATGTAGACGGCAAGTGGGTGAAGCTGAATTTCGGTCAGAAAGGGTATTACAGGGTGCAGTATACTGATGGGATGCTGGAAAAGCTGAAGGGATTGATTGAAAACAAAAAGCTCCCGAGCGTCGACAGGTGGGGGATAGAGAATGACATGTATGCGCTATGTGCTGCGAACAAAATGCCTGCGAGCAAGTATCTCGAGATTATCAAGTGGTATTGGAACGATGATGATTATCTGGTGTGCCATGACATCGAGGACGGGCTGTACGCGATATACCTGCTCTCATCGAAGGAAAGGTTCTGGCCAGAAGTCAAAGCCTACAGCAGGGAATATCTCACGCATGTCATCAGCAGGCTGGGATGGGAGCCGGGGAAAGGCGAGAAGCATACCGACGCGCTGCTGAGGTCAAGCACTATCTTGCAATTAGGCAGGGTCGATGACAAGAAGGCGTTGAGTTTCGCCTCCAAAAAGTTCGACGCATTCATGAAAGACAATGACTCATTGCATGCTGATCTGAGAGGTATCGTATACAGCCTTACAGCGTGGCAGGGGGATAGGAAAACTTATGGCACGCTCAAAGACCTTTACATCAAATCCACGACCCAGGAAGAAAAGAGAAGGTTCCTTTCAAGCATGTCTGGGTTCAGGGACGAGAAGCTTTTGTTGAAGACGCTCGACTTTTCATTGTCACCGCAAGTGAGAGTCCAGGATACCTTTGTCCCGATTGCAATCGCCGCAGCCAACCCGTACTCACGCGACATCCTGTGGCCATGGATAAAAGAAAACTGGGGTGAATTGCATGAAAGATACAGCGTGGCGAAGAACCTGCTCGGGAGGATAATCGACACCGTCAGCATACTTGCTGATGACAAGAAGGAAGCTGAGGTGAGAAAGTTTTTCGAACAGCATCCAGCCAAGGGGACCGAGATGACTGTCAGGCAGATGCTTGAGAGGCTGAAGATCAACGCCAGGTTCGTGGAAAACCTCAGGCAGTCTTACAGCGTATAAAGGTTTATTTACCAAAATTAGAATGTGAATTACGCCTCCGTAGCACAACTTGGATAGTGCAGCAGCGTCCTAAGCTGAGGATTGAGGGTTCAAATCCCTCCGGGGGCACACGACTTCAGAATAACACTCCACAAACTTTAAGCTGTTTACTATACAATGTAATAATTCTATGAATAATTTTACACGCCAGCAGCAGATTGCAAAAACGAAAAAGCTCATGGATATCATCGTCTACTCGTCATCGGTAATAGACATAGCAATAGCAATCCTTGTCACTCTTTCCTATTTCCACATCGGCAGTCCCGAAGCGTTTTTGATGCCTATCGGGTATGTACTGACTGTGACGGTCGCACTGACAGTGATAATGGGCGGGCTGCTGATATACCTCAAGCATTACGAGTCGGTACTGGCTGGTTTCCTGAATACTGGCAACCATGTCAAGCACAGCTTTTTCAATTTCAGCAGGCTCAGTGTGTTCTTGGCGCGCTTCAAGCCTTCCAAGTACAGGCACAAGCTATAAAAATATTTTTATACAAGTGATTACAATAATAAACTAACGGTTGAGGCAAAAAGAAAATGGTCAGCAAGAAAAATTACCTGAAGGATGTTCTCACTCACATAGACATCAAGAAGCACAATGTCGTCCCGATGATTAATGATTTTTCCACGATGGCATTCCAGGCGAAGAACCTGGGGCGCGCATGCAGGATATACGACCAGATGCTCAAGGACAAGGGATGCTCGGTCATCCTCTGCCTGGCTGGCTCGCTGTTCAGCGCAGGGTTGAAGAAAGTGGTATTCGACTTGATAGAGAACAACATGGTTGACGCTATCGTTTCCACAGGGGCGATCATGGTAGACCAGGATTTCTTCGAAGGGTTAGGATACAAGCATTATCTGGGCACGCCGATGGTTGACGACACAGAGCTGCAGAAACTGCACATCGACAGGATATACGACACTTTTATCGACGAGGATGAATTGCGCATTTGTGACGAGACTGTGGGCAAGATTGCCGACTCTCTCGAGCCAAGGCCTTACTCTTCCCGGGAGTTCATCTGGGAGATGGGCAGGTACCTTGACAAGCATGCAAAGAACCGCGAGTCTGTAGTCTTGTCGGCGTACAAGCATAACGTGCCGATTTTCGTGCCTTCATTCTCGGATTGCAGCGCAGGTTTCGGGTTGATTATGCACCAGACCAGCCATCCTGACAAGCATGTTTCTATTGATTCGGCGAAAGATTTCCTAGAGCTGACCAAGCTCAAGATTGCTGCCAACGAGACAGGATTGGTGATGATAGGCGGCGGAGTGCCGAAGAATTTCACGCAGGATACTGTAGTCGCTGCAGACATTCTCACCACAGATGCCAAGATGCACAAGTATGCTGTGCAGATAACCGTGGCAGACGAGAGGGATGGTGGATTGTCAGGCTCTACTTTGAAGGAAGCCCATTCATGGGGAAAGGTCGATAGGGGAGCGGAGCAGATGGTATTCGGCGAAGCTACTGTCATGTTCCCGTTGCTTGCATCGTACGCCTACCACATGGGATCTTGGAAGGGAAGAAAGCCGAAGAACTACAGCACAGTGTTGAACAAGTCTTAAATTTTTGAAAAACAATCATTACGTATGGTATTCCAGCTGATTTTCGCAATAATACTTCTAGCCATAGTCGTCTTCATCGGGCTGAAGATTCTTGGAAATGTCGCGACAGGCATAGCCATGATAGCATTGGTGATGATTGCGTCGTTTGTGATTGCAGGCTCGTGGCCGGACTTGCAAGCCATACCTTTTATCGGGCAGTATATTCCGTCGTTGCCGAGCAGCACTCAAGCCATAGCCATCGTCAAGAACATGGTCTACAGCATCGACGTCATAGGCACATCGCGCGATTCCAACAACGGCTTGATTGTCATGGTGGCTAACACAGGAAAGTTGGATATAACCGGATTGAACGTCACTGTCGATAACCAGACCGTTAATGTCATCAACCAAGTGAGCTATCCGTTAAAGTCCAAGCAGACTGTCGCGTTACAGACAGATTGGAAGTCAAATTACACCAGCATAACCGTATCATCAGGCAAGACAAGCGTGACCTACCCTTAATTTAAGCCAGCACCAAATATATTATGGATGGAAAATGTCTACGCATAGATTCTTGCTGCTATTCATGTTTTCATTCCTAGCTCTAGGCACCGCGACATTAGGGGCGACGTTCACAACCTCCGCAACACCTTCTACCATCAATGCAACCACAAGCACCCTAGTCAACATCACAGTAAGCAACACCGATGCTTTGAACATAAGCAAGGTTGTCATCACATTGCCGCAGTATTTCACATGTACCAGCCCGTTGGCAACCAACGCATCATGGTCGTCATCCGGCTGTAACAGCGCCCCGACCAGCAACTCGACCATAACATGGGTCGCAAATGTCACGCCGGGTCAGGCGAACTATTTTTCATTTTATACAAGCGCTTCTGTGATAGGCGCATGGAACATCAACGTGACCGCGAATGACACTGCAGGCACGCTAACATCGAACAACGTCGCCATAACCGTGAACGATGTGACAGCTCCGCAATACAGCTCTAACACGACATCGCCTGCCACGCCAACCGCTTACGTCAATGGCAGATCTTACACCTTCAGCACATACTGGAGCGATGGCATCAACATCAGTTCTGTGATTTTCTACTGGAACGGCGCTACCAATTATACGGCAAACACTGCCCCGGCAATCACCAACAGCAGCGGCACATACTCTATCACACTGAGCAACTTGGCTGCAGGAAATTACACCTACTACTGGATTGCCAACGACACGACAGGCAACACCAATACATCGAACACATTCGTCTACAACATCACGGCTGCTGCGAACAACATAACGCAGACATTCAACGGCTTCAAGGGCAACACAGTCGCGACAAACGCCTCGTCATCCACTATCATAGTGAACGGCAACGGCACTCTTACCCTCTACCAGAACGGCACGCAGGTCGCTTCCAACGCATCCTGCCCGGCAGCATGCTACCTTTCCTACACCTTTACGCCTTCAACTGTAACAGGCTTGTATAATTTTACATCAACAGCCGCCGGCAATGCGAACTATACAAGCATCACCGCATCATTCTACCCGTTCATCATCCCGTCATACACCATGACAAACGACGCGCCGTCAACATACACCACAGGCGGCACGGCATTCACTCTCAACTTCACAGCAAGCCCAGGAGTCACAGCCAAGCTGGAGACAGATTATTCAGGGACTATGACGAATTACAGCATGACACAAAGCAGCAACACGTTCAGTTATGCCATCGCCCTTCCTGCTGGCAACTACGGCTGGAAAGTATACCTCAGCCAGGGCACGTACACATACAATCTCACCAACGGCAACATAACCATAAACAAGGCCGTACCTACGCTGAATATGAACAACACCTTGTGGAGCATTACTTACGGTGTGATCACGAATGTATCATGCAGCTCGCCGCAGACGCAAGTCACGCCGCATCTATACAGGAACGGCGTCTCGGTCACGAACGGGGACTGGCAGACGCTGGCAGCCGGCAGCTACATCTACCTGTGCAACAGCACCACCACGACAAACTATTCGGCAGCTGCCGTATCCAACACGCTGGTGGTCAGTGCGGCAACGACATACGCCATGCAGATGCTTCAAGCCCCGGCAATTGTGAATGTGCTCCAGAACTCGTCCAATACCACAATAGTAGTTGTAAAGAATATCGGTACAGAGGCGCAGGCCATCTCCCTGTCTATATCGGGCATAAACGCCAGCATATGGAGCGTCAACAGCTCTGCTACCATCACCCCGAATTATAATGCGTCGTTCTTGGTCGCATTCTCGTCTTTATCCACGGCAAGCGGGGAATATGCAGGGACTTGGGTTGCTACCGGTAAGAACGGGACAGTAAACTCGTCATTCACCCTGCGTGTGATGCCGAGCACATCAACCATATCAGGCATAAACGCCACATTCGCCGCTTACCAGTTGCAGTATAATGATTTTGCAACTCAGATTAACCAGAGCAAGACACAGGGGCTGAACACCACGCTGGCAGAGGCAAAGCTGTCGCAGCTCAAGTCGCAGATAGACAGCATGAAGGCTTACATAGAGCAGGGGGATTATTTCAACGCAGCATCGACCTCTACATCCATCATCTCCAAGATTTCAGAGGTGAAAACAGAAATGGACAAGCTCAAGCCTCCACTCATCCCGATAAACTGGCCGCTGTATGCGATAATCGGCGGGATAGCGATCGCAGTGATATTTGTCATCTACCTGTTCCTGCCTTCAAAGCATGTCCAGACCCCAATGCAGCCTGTGAAGGAAAAGGAAGAGAATGGTTGACTGGACCGACCCGGTGTTGTGGATTTCTGTAGGCATCATCGCCATGATAGTCGTATTCATCATGGTTTACTTTGGGATTTTTTCGGAGGATGACAGGCCTAGATAATTGTAGCCTGATAGGTTTATATGCCAAATAAACAAACTACAATTGAACGGTTGGAAATTACAAGTAAGAATAGATTTTGGAAGAGTAACACAACCTGTAGAAATACAGTTGGATTTACTAAAGCCACAGAACTTTTTAAAAAATATCAATTTACACCAACTTGCACAG
>SCSR01000069.1 GCA_004297575.1 archaeon | reverse complement strand
CTAGAGTAACCTACATCCTGTTTGATTAGTTCTCTGGCATTGAGTTTATCGTATCCATGATTTTTACCATATTCAAGAATTTCATCATCAGTCATATTTTGCCAAGACCTTTTCAACTTTCTCAACAGTTTATAAGTCAGATGTCTATTGTTCAAAATTGTATAGTAACCTTGATCTTTATTTTTTAAACGTTTTGGGTTCCACCCTTCGTAACCACTCTTCTTCCCATAAAGTAAAATTTCATCGTCACTCATTTTGTCCCAGTGTCTAACAGAGGTGGGCTTCTTTCTTCTATGGTCCGTGGTCAACATAACATACCTTGCTCATTAACTACTCTCAAGTGGTCTTTATATTCCTTTTGTTGACGCTTAAATGGTTCAATTTACATCAATCGAGCATGTCTGATCATCAACAACTGCTTGATGAGCTTGATAAAAAGACTGGGAGATACAAGAAAGTAAGGAAAATCCGTGAGAAAACCGAGCAAGCATATGAAAAGCATGTAAAAGCATTGAAAGAGGAAACATCGTTAAGCCAAGAAATTTTGGATTTGCAGCAACAATTGCATGATGTTGGAATTAATCGCAAGATACCATTAGATACTAGCCAGACTCTGACTTATGAATCAGTTATCAAAGAAGCAGATGCATTGATGAAAGATGGCAGAGCAGTCTCGCCAGTGCTTCTAGCCAAGCTACTGGATGCTAGCAAAGACCAAATACGCGAATATCTCGCAAAAGCTGTGAAAGATGGCAGATACGAAACCGGGCAGGAAGCAATGTATGCATTCAAGAAAAAGTTCCCGATATATTATCCAAAGGGCAGAGAGCTTCCATTCTTGCCGAGCCAAGTGACACTTGAAGAATACCAGACGATGGTAAACAGAACAAGCCAGGTATTGGATAGCATGGATATACAATTCACACAGCAGGAATTCTACAAAACTTTCCAGCCTCTTGTTGAAAACATACCAAAGAAGAAAGTGATGATGTCTATACCGTCTATACTGAGAGCTTATGTCAAAAAAGGAATACTAGAAACGAATGATATGAACACTTACAAACAAAAGTAACTTACTTGGCAGGAGTTTTTGGCGCTGCGGTCTTTGCTTGCGTAGCCTTTACCTCTGGCATCTGAACTTTTCTCTGCAAAACCTTTCTTCTCAACGCATCGTCAAGCACCAACGTCGTCAGTTTGAGCTTGCTTGGATGTATCGGAATCTGCACATCAGTACCAACCGTCCTCTTGTCCGTAATCCCTTCGATGTAGACCTTGTAGCCCTTCATGTCAACGCGGGAAATCTTGCCAGTCTTGCCTGCATGCGTGCCTCTCATAATTTGGACTTCATCACCCTTCCTCACTGGCATGCTGCGCCTCTTATAAGTCTGGCGAAGCTCCTTTGACAAGTGTGCTGCCAAAAGCTTTCTCCTCACATGCAGGGGTGCATTGTATAAACGTTTCCTCTGCTTGCGTGCTTTTCCTGATTTCATCATACCACCATGCTAGATATCTTGCCCAGCATGCTGTATCTTTCGACAGCTTCCTTTGCTACCGGACCTTTTATCTCTGTTCCCTTGGGCACGCCTGTGTCATCCGTCACCACAGCAGCATTGTCCTCAAAACCAACCCTCATCCCGTCCTTCCTTCTGTACTCGGCCTTTTGCCTGATAATAACAGCATTCACCAATGTCTTCCTTACCTTCACGTCGCCTTCCTTTACAGTCGCCTTGATCATGTAACCGACGCCTGCAGCTGGCTGCCTTCTCTTCACACCGTGATAGCCCATGACTGAAATTATCTCGATAACCTTCGCACCGCTGTTGTCAGCACATTCAAGCCTGGTTCCTACATTGAGCGCCCTTGTCATGCGCGCCTTTATCGCTTTCATTTGGACACCTCTACAACTACAAACGCCTTGGTCTTGCTCAAAGGCCTGCACTCTGCTATCGTCACAACATCACCCTCTTTCGCAGCGATGCATTCCGGGTTATAAGCAACAATCCTGCTGTGCCTTCTCTCGAATCTCTCGAACTTGGGCAAGTAATGCTGGAACTGCTTTTCAATAATTGCTGTTTTCTGCGCGCGGGTAGAGACGACCTTACCGCTGACAAGGTTTCCTCTGATGGATAACTCGCCGTGGAACGGGCACTTGTCATCCGTGCATTCCTTGACCGGTGCCTTGACATCAATGCCGATGTTTCTTGCTTTTGCCATATCAACTCACTTTGTATTAAGAGATTATTAAATAGCATTTTTAAATAGATTGCTTTTCGTCGAGTTCACCATTTTGCAAACTTTTTCTTTATCCTATCCTCAGGCCTGTTCACAAGCAGTTGTCCGTCGACTTCTACTTTGACATTGCTAGGTAGTGTGAAAACGAATATGGCATTTTTCTTCGCCACAGTTTTTTCTGTGCCCTTAGTCTCAATCTTCAAAGTGTTGTATGTTTCGTCAATGACCGTGCCCTGCATGCCTTGCTGAGAGGAATCAGTGGATTTGACAACTTTTGCTTTCAACCCTATCAGTTCGTGCCTTACAAGATTCTGAGGTGTGATTGGCATATAGAGGAATTGTATTTCAGCTTACTTCAATCTGACTGTCAGAATATCCCATGCCCACGAGTATAGCCTTGACGCGGTCCTTGTGATTGCCCATAAGCTCGATGTGGTTGTCCTTGAACGTGCCGCCGCATGCGAGCTTGCTCTTCAACTGCTTGGATACTTCCTTGCCCCTTTCCGTAATTCCCTCGACAACGGTGGTAGGCTTGTTGAACTTGCGCTTTTCCACAAAAACACGTATCTTCTGCTCTGATTTCTCTATTCTCGAGCAAACGCAAAGGCTAGGCTTGGGTAGACCGCATACTGGACAGATTTCTTCAACCATTAGACTTTCTCACCAATTGCTGCTGGGTAAGGATTCTTGCGATGGCCCTCTTCAACTCGCGTGCCTTGCTGGTATTCTTCACAGGACGGCCCATCTTGAGGTTGCCATGCTCCTTTAACAATTCCAATTTCAACTCAGAAAGACGATTGACAAGGTCCTGCGGCTTCATCTCACGCACTTGCTTTTTCTTCAACACTGCCATCTTTATCACCTATTGCTTGTTCAGGGCTTAAATCCTTTTCTATTATCTCCTGGGGCATGCTGAGCATGATTTTCACCTGCACGCCAACCTTGCCAGGTTTGAGCATCCCCTCGGCATATCCCTTGTCGACCAGCCTTTCGGAATACTCGCCTGAATGTGCGACAAAACCTGCCTGGAATTTCTGGAACATTGACCTCTCAGCGCCTGCCAGCTTGCCCGCAACACGGATGGCAATGCCGACCGCGCCTGCTTTCAATACTTCCTCAAGATAATAATTGCAAACCTTCTTGTAGTTTATTCCCCTTTCGAGCGCACGTGCAATCCTGTAAGCGATGATGTTTGCGTCCATGAAAGGATTCTCGACTTCTCTCACGTCGACCAGCGGATTGTCCAATGAAAACTTCTGTTTCAATTCATCTGTTATCTGGTCAACACGCCTTCCTGACTTGCCTATGACCAACCCAGGCTTGTGTGCATAAACAATAATCCTTGTTCCCAAAGGCGTCCTAACGATTTCAGTGTGGCTGTAACCGGCCTTGTCGAATTTCTGGCGCAGGAATTCCTCTATCTGTGCCTCGCGCAGGCCTTCCTTCACGAACATCCTCTCGATCGCCATAGAAAGAATTATAGTGCAGTATTGTTTTTAAGTGTTTGGATTTGACGATTCCACGTAGCTTATCATGGCATTTAGCTGTCTCGCTGAGAGGCGCTTGCCAGTTATCTGATCTACAAACATTTCGATCTTATCATCTTTTTCATTCATGTTAAGTATCGGGTTACTTCTACCACCAATTGCTGGTCCAGTTTCATCCTGCTCGTCATACATAGTTAAAACAGTCTGAAGAGCGTATTTCAATTCGCTTTTGGTCACAGTCAGATTAGACACCTCTCCGTTGGCTATAGCCCATGCCAAATCCACATGTTCTGGTCTGAAATCTGGCTTGAACCCTTCTCGTTTCATCTTTGCTACTTCGCCAATTGGCCATTTTCGTCTCACTGCCCAATCATAATCTTCATCAGGGAAAGTTGGGGATGGTTTACCTACCTGAGCTTCCACTAATTTTATTGCCTCATCGATTTGCACGTCATAACCGAATCTCTTGAACAAATTCTCGATATACTGTTTTGACTTTGTTACCTCAATCCCACATACTTCAGATTTCGGACTGATTACTAAATCTATACCTTTTATCATGCGAGGAATTGCTAGCCATAAATTGCTTCTAATGTCTATCGGGACATATGCCCTGTACAGCACGCCTCCATACCTGACAGTCTGCATGTGTTTTTCCAAGTCTATCGTACAATAATCACTTATTCCTATATCATTCATTTTTCCTTGCACTTTGTCCTTGTTGAGTAAAAGCCCTTCTATCAAGTAATAGTTCGAAACAGGATTGTACTGCACAAGCTGACCACCTATGGATACATATGTACTTAATTTGTCTTCTGCATTAAATTTTGCTATATCGCGTTCTGCATTTAATTCGGATAATCTATTTTCTGCCTCATTTATTTTGTATTTATCACCGTTCTTCGCTCTCTGTCGAGCTATCCAAGATTTCAATTGACTGATTTCTTGATCCGTTGTATAGTATTTCCTGTATAATTGTTTGGTGTCTTCTAAAAGTTCTTCCAACGGCTTTTCAAAATCTGCCTTCACAGATGGTGAGACTGTTTTCAATTCGTTCGAGTGCTTTACCAATGACTCCATATATGTTTTAGGTATGCGTTCCAAACCAAAAATGTAATAGCCTTCTTCGGCGACACTCGTTTCCACTGCTCTGCCGCCGACGTAAAGGTAAGTAGCGAACTGGAGGAATAAATTATCGACCACCTCCTCTCTGGATTTTTCCAAATTAGGAACCCAAAGTTGTAGTGATTGCAAAGCTTGCGGGCTGAGCTTTTCTTTGATCTGTTTTACACTATCATTAACGTATTCTGATAGCATACTCTCATCCAATTTCAACAAATCTTTTATTGCAAGAACTTCTGAGAGTGACAAATACTGGGTGGATGCCAAACGCTGCCTTTGTCTTGGAGACAGGTTTTCCCATTCCTTTTCAACCAAGCTTCTATATAGTTTCCTGGCTTGAACATTCAAATAATAACCTGTATGTTTATACTGATTGTCATACTCGTCTACCTTTTCTATCTCATTCATCAAACCTGCCGCTACATCCCAAAATTCATCGCGAGGCTCACCCAAATGGTAGGCAAAATCTAACCTAAGCATATTTAACAAATCATCTGAATTGGATGCGTGCAATATTGTTGATGGTGTTGAAAATGGTTGCGATTTGAACTCTTTCATGGCCGCATAGTGCAGAAAATCTAGAATCTGACTGACCCTTATATGGTAATCTGGATTGGATTTGTCCAAATAATTCATCAGAAGCTCGTCTCCTAGCACGAGTGGTTTTTCTGATTTATCTACAGTCGCTACAGATTCTTGAGTAGTTATCTTTGGCGTGTATTGCGACTCTAATTTCTGAAGTTCTCTAGCGGTATTTTCATATAAACCAAATAGTCTCTTCAAAAGTTCTTTATCATACAAGATATTGGACGAATATACCGTCGGAATTATTTCGGTTTTCTCTATTTTGATTGTCTTCTCCAACTGGCTAATCAACCCTTTTGCATTTTTACCGAACTTGTATAAAATATCCTCGACTAGATTTTTAGGGATGTGCTCCGATTCTGATTGGCGTAGTGCAAACATAATAGTAGTGTCAATTATATCCTCTAAGGGTTTGAGTGTACGGGACTCTTTGAAATACCCAATATCGCCAAGCATGTGATTTGCAGCTATGCCAGTTGTCGACTTGCCAGAATATACTTCCTTTGACATAGTTAACTACTTTCAAGTAAGATATTTAAAGATATTTCCGTTCAAAATTAGATGGAAAACTGTTGTGAAATTATCCGAAATGACGAATTGCATAAAAGCCGATTGGTTGTCGCTTACGCTTAACTTAAATCCTTACCAGGCAAGTTTAGATTATGGACTATATGAGGGACCTTGTCAGTCGATTTATTTCTCGTGGAGCAATAGAAAAAACGCAAATGACGGATACCATATTAAGAGGGGACTTGAGAGTGGGCAATTTTGCAATTCCGATTGGCTACTTGGATCATGGCGATATAGAGATTACACATGTCAAGCCGGAGTATTTCGAACCCACCGCAGATAACCTGCCTAGCCGACTATACGTATGCATCTCGTCATACAAAGGCAAAGAGTACACTGTTATGCTTTATGGAAGAAGACTTCCTGTACTTAGGATCACATCGGCCAACGATAGAATCGAAGCGATAGCCAATAACAGAGGACATCCATATAATCTTCCTGATGTTGTGGACGATAAGATTATGCCAAGGGACATATCAAACCTTTTCAATCTAACATGTGTCCAGCCTGCAGTGCCGCCAAAAAGCTATGTACAGTTGGAACAACCAATCACATTCCATGTAAACCATGGAAGAATCCAGCCATCTGAAGAAGTTCTTATGGTTTGCCAATAATTTGTGGCAATATTTAAAACGGGAAAACCAAGAATATTTTGTATGCTTACAAAAGCACAGGCGATACGCATCTTCAACGAAGAGATGGGCTAAGAAAAGATGTTCAAGAACCTTTTTGCTGTGACTGCCGACGAGCTGAGGCGCGTGGAAGTTCTGAATGATACCGATTTTGACACCATAGAGAGAAACACTGATCAAACAGGTCAATGATATCATAAACATAGAAGATGCAGCAGCACGAACCTATTCGGAACATATCGACGAGTTTGACGACCCGAAGATAAAGGAAGACTTGGCTGGAATAAGAGACGATGAGCTGAACCATGTGATTTACGCAAGAAAAATCCTGAGCATTATCGAGAGCAAGCTAAAGTGACTATTCGCCTAGAACTACTGTAATGTTGGACATCTTTCCTCTTTTTCCCCTGAACTTGAACCTGCTTCTAGGGCGGATAAACTTGTATCCCAAGTCCGACTTGATGTTCTTCACAATCAGTTTCTCCACATCATTGTTCTTCTGCTTGGCATTTGCTTCTGCCGACTTGATCAGTGCCAAAATCGTCCCGGATGCCTTTGTGTAGAACTTGCCTTCGATGTTCTCTTTCTTATCCAGCATGTTCTGCAGGAATTTCTCTGCCCTCGATAGCTTCATGCCCTTCAACTCGTTGCATAGCACCATGGCATGCTTGTGGGATATCCTGACATTGTTGGCTTGGGCTCGCATTGTGATCACGTCTTTGTCGCATAGTGCTTGGAGCCACGGGATGCACCCAGACCTGGAGCAGAATGCTTGACACGCTTGACAGAAACTGCAAAGTCACCCAGCCTGAATCCAACCATCTGTGGCCCTATTGTCAACATCTGCCATTTCCCGCTGGCATCTCCAGCCTTGGAACCGCCGATATAAATGCCAACCTTCACCCCGATCATCTCTGGCAAAATAACCATATCCCTCGCATGCGTCTTGTGGTACTTGCCTGGGTTCTTGCGGATGTTCTCCAAGAGTATCTTCTGCTGCTCTGTCAACCCGCGCTTTAGGCTTCTCCTTATCCTCGAACTGGCAATCTTGGCAAACTCGTCTATGGAGAGCGTCTTCAGCTGCTCAGGCGTCATGTTGTGGTAGTGGAATTCCTTGACCATTTTATATCTATCTAAACTATAGTTTAAAAGGTTTTTATTCTTAAGCTAGGTCTTTACCCATCGACTCTTTGTAGGCTCTCCTAAGAAACATATCGAACTCATCAGTCTCCATTGCACCAAAACGAATTTGCCCGATTTCTCCATTGTAGTACAATTTTATAGTTGGCGTAATCACGATTCCTTCTTTATCAGCTATTGACGTGTTTTTATCAACATCCAACTTTACAAACTTGATTCTACCATGATACATATCTGCTGCTTTATTGTAGATTGACCCAAAATATCAACAAGGTGTACAATGTGGAGACCAAAAATCAACTAGAGTGGGAAGTGGGCTCTTCAAAACTTCTCTGTCAAATGTAGTGCCTGTCACATCTGTCACATACTTGCCAGTTGATGCGACTCCTTTATTGGGATGTAACTGGTACCAAATTGTTCTTAAGACAAAAGTCATTTTTTATTTTTGAGATATACAGTTAAACATTTTAGTAGAGACATTTATTAAATTCCTTCATATAATAGATTTATGAACTATGAAATGGCACTCAGTGTTGCCGCGGCTGTTGGAATCAATGGAAATACGAATACTGGAATAATAAGCAGCGTCATACAAAATATTACAAGCAACCCGACCAGCACAAGGAGAGAATTGAATGACGACTGATTTTTATCCGATAGCGAAAAAAATACACCGAATTTTCGTAGCAGCGGTAATCCTGCTGGGCACGATAATGGCTGTAACGGGAATTGTGCTCAAGTACGTGGGTGACAGTCCTGGAGTTGTACGATATATACACGGCAATGTGAGCCCATATTTCACTGCGCTCCTGATGGTGATGATGGCAACAGGCGCCTACATGTACATCTATCCGTGGTATTTGCGACGTAAAACGAAGCCCGTGACTGGAAATCAGCCGTGATGCGGATTTATCTAAGCCATACTTGAAGGTTTTATTTCCTATTTTGGCGTAGTGTGTATTTAAAAATTAGTGATGAATTACATAATGTGCAGAGATATGTCATCTGAAAATCAGACAAAAGAACCTACACTTGATGAAATTGCAGTTACTCTCGTATGCTTACCCAAAATAATTTACGGAGTTGTTTATGATAATTTGCAAGGCGGTGACAAAACTAAAGAAGAGATTATTGATTGCATAGTAAAATTCTATCAAGACAGAGTAGATGACCCACAATATAGGCGTATAATTAGAAACTTCAAACATTATCATGGAACTCTGAAAAACATTGCTGAGATGGACTTCAAGGACATTGAAATCAGTAAATTGACTAAAATTGGAAATAGGTACCGATGGGGAATAAAAGACGACAGTTTGACTATGTATATGTAATTTATTCGAGACTTCAGTTGACTAGCCTTTCCTCTTTCCTACTCTCTTTGCGCTGATGCTTCCAACTTTCTGTCCTGGCGGAGCGTGGCGGCTGACTGTCCTTGATGGGCGTGGCCTCTTGCTCCTGCCACCGTATGGGTGATCTGTTGCTGTCTGTGCTACACCTGCGCTTCTCGGGAACACCTTGCCTCTGGCATGCTTGGCATACCACTCCGTCCCAGTCTTCATCCATGGCTTTTCAGTCCTGCCGCTTGCAGCTGGAATGCCTATGGTAGCGCGGCACCTTGCATCAATGTCCTTTATCACGCCTGAAGAAAATTGTAATGATACCTTGTCGCCTGACTTGCCCAAGACTTGCGCGAACACACCGCTGCTCCTACATATCTTCGGACCAGAGCCTGGATATGTCTCGATTCCTGAAATCTTGGTGCCTTCTGGGATGTTGCTCAACTCTATTACATTGCCTATCGCGACATCCCCGCCATACTTGATAACAGAACCGACCTGCAAACCTTCAGGAGCTATCTGCAAAACCGTCTTGCCATCAGACTTGACGACTGCAACTGGCGCAGACCTTCCTGGGTCATGCAAAATGTTCACAACCTGCGCGCTCATGCTGCCAAAAGGAAAATACTGCACCCTGCCGCGATACCTGTGGCTGGGAGACCTGTACCTTGGACCCCCTGCACCTCTTGCACGCGGAATAATACGTTTACCCATGATATCACGATTACATTAAATAACAAAGTTATGATTATAAAGCTTACTTTGGAGTGTTAGGATCAGCTTATGGAGGTTTAGTGCAATATCCGAGCGTCCTCAGATCACCCAAGTTCAAAAAAGTCCCGGAATCACCGAACAACAATCCTATCCCCTCCTTTATGTATTGAATTATTATGTTAGGGTTAGCAACGGTTTTTATTTTCAGCTCAGCAGTAATCTGCTTGGTATCTGCTGGAATTTTTGGTGCGCCAGGTGAATTGAAAATCACAGCCAACTGAGAGCCATTGTCATCAGTTCTGTATTGCAAAAGCTTGGATGGCAGTATCATAGAGGGTGCAGATTGTCCGTTGACCAACACCTCTGCAGTCACTGGGTTATTGCTTGGTTCTCCCACGAAACCATACACTATCCCAGCGGTGTCAGGCTTGATGTCTATCGGGGTCCTTATGCCTATTATTGATGGCGTGACGCTATTGGGTTCTATCCCACCTCCCCTAAATTTCCTGTAAACTGGGTCATCAATTACCAATGCATTCTTGCCATCGAATTGTGTATAGAATAGATTTGGAAAAGTGATAATCTGGTTTTCACCCCCATTGTCTTCAAAAGTCGGCGTATAGAATATGAGGTCGGATTTTGTCTTACCTTCTATCAAACCATTAGTGCCAGGATATGTATAGTAAGATGTGACTGGTTTTCCTGAATATGGGTCTTTTCTCCTGTCCTCAGATGCAGCAATTTTAGTATTCCCGAAATCTTCCACAAGTGAATCACAATAGTATAGCCTTTCAAGCTCTTGTGTGACAGTGGTTGTAACATTCCTTGTCGAGAGTCTTGTCTCGAAAGAGGTGATAGTTGTGGGAGGAAGGGTTGTGGTGGTCGTGCTTTCTGTGGTCACGGTAGACGTGTAATTTTCTGTTCTAACACGTTCTGGCGGCACATGCGAACGGCCTGCCAAGTATGAGAGCCCTGTTACTGCCAATCCTGTGCCTATTATTGCAGCTGCAAGTGTCTTTGATGCACCTCGCCTGTCGTAGAGTCTCACACGTAGATAACAGAAATCTAGGTATAATAATTTCATTCATCGGAAGAAAGTAAAACGCCTATATGATTCCAAGCTTGACTGCGACATCTGCTGCCTTGAATTGAGATTTCAATTTTATGTAAGCCTTTTTCTCGCCAGTCATTGTCACTTCTGTATTGATCCTGTCGACCTTAACCTCGAATGCCTTCTCAACAGCTTGCTTGATTTCAGTCTTGGTTGAGTTCCTGTTTACTATAAAAACTATCTTGTTCTCCTTCTCTACGAGAGAGACTGATTTCTCGGTCATATGCGGATATCTCAAGACTTTATACGAATCCATCTTATCCACCCAACTTTTCCACGGCTGATTTTGTCATAATTGTCAATCTTCCAGGCATTGCTCCCGGCGCAAGAATTTCTGCAGAGAGGTTGCTTACATTGATCGTGTCACATCCTGTAATATTCGCAACAGCATGTGCTATTCCCTTGTCATCAGCAACAACAAACAGCGGCCCCTTCTTGACCTTGTATTTCCTTCCTCTCGCTTTTCCCTTGCCTGGGCGCAGCTTTTTCTGCTGTATCCTTTCCAATTCTTTCTCCAAGCCTATCTTCTCCAAAAACGCAACCAAGTCCTTTGTCCTTGTAATCTCCTGCAGCTTGTCATCAACAATTATCGGCAAACTCTTCAAGCCGTCAATCCTGTGTCCCCTCTTCTCCACGATTTCTCTGGATGCTGTTGCAGCGATTGCAGAACGGATTGCCTTTTTCCTCTCCTTGTCATTCATCTTCTGTTCCCACACTTTTTCTGTCAATGGCGGGAATGCCTCCCTTCCACCTCTGGCTTGAGGAACAATTCTTGCTGTGAAATACATAAATGGAACGGTCTTGCCATGCAGCCTTGACATCCTTGCCATTTCCTTGCCCATCATCGCATACCTGTGCCTGCGGTAGCCGTGGTAATGGGCAGAGCTTCTCTTACCAGCCATCGGGTCTGTACCGTATGGTTGCCTGCGCTTGCTCTGGCTTGATAAAACAGCACGAAGAATCAAATCCGCCCTCACTGGCTCTGAGAAAACTTTTGGCAATTCTATCTTCTCAACAGGCTTGCCTTGCAAATCAATAACATCGGCTTTCATTTTATCCACCCTTGATAATCTCCCTTACTTCTGGCATCGCCTTTGGCTTTATCGGCCTGATTGGCATTCTCAAAAATATCAACCTCTTTTTCGGTCCTGGCACAGAACCCTGCACCACCACTGATGTCCCTTTCACCACGCCGTATCTCTTGAAACCTGCTGAAGGGGTGACCTGGCTCCCATCCAAAATCTTCAATATCCTCTTGTTCAATTCAGTCCTGGTCTGCAATCCCATCTGTCCTGCCATCGGAGCTGTCCATAGAACCCTTCTTGGCACCTGTGCTGCGATTGCACCGACGTGCCTGCGCTTCTGCTTGGCATGCCTGTTCTGTATCCTGATGTGGAACTTTTTGACAGTACCCGCAGTCCCCTTTCCTTTCGTCACAGCTATCGCATCAACATAATCGCCATCCTTGAACGTGCTGGTAACAGGTATGTCCTGGCCCAAAATCTGCTTGGCGTAATTCCACTTGGCGTTGACATCCTTGCCGCCTATTTCCAATTCGAACACCTCGGCTGTCTTTTTCTTCAAGCCAGACTGCAAAGGCTGGGTGGATATGATGAGGCGTATGTCTACTGCCTTGGCCAACTGCTTTTCAAAATTAGCCTGCTTTTCATCAGACGCCTTGGTCTTTATCGGAAGCTCCTTGTTGACATTCTTCGCCCAGACATCTGTCAAAATAAGCATGCCTTTTGGGGTGGACTTGTATGCACGGACTCCGACTACCTTCAGCGGCGGGCAATCCAAAATTGTGACTGGGATAGCAATCTCAGAACCGAATGTTGGGGAACCTTTGTTGTTGTCCATCAGCATCGCGTGTGTCATGCCTGCCTTGTAGCCTGCGAACGCTAGGATGGAAGGCTTGTCCGATGAAGGGTACGTAGACAGGGCTGGATATGTCCTCTTAGCCCTCTTCCTTGGATAGAATGCAAGACTACCTCGTCTTGGTCTTTTAACCTGTGGCATGTCATCACTTGAATATAATTGTTTGTCACGAAAGGATTATAAAGATTTAAAATATGCGAAACTTGGGTTTTTGCGAACCGGGATTCATTTTCGTTGTTTTCTTTCGCTGTTGAGCTTTGCCACAAGAGAAGCCAGGGCTTCCAAATCGGCATCAGATATCTTGAACTCGTCTCTATGCGGACAGTCTTCATCCAGCGTGGCGCATTTCTCGCTTTCATCATAAATCACAGGATAGAATTTGCACCCTTCTGGCCTGCTGTCATATATCGTGCATTTCTTGCCATCATTGAAAACACATCTTTCATTCAAATTTCTCAGTTGCAGCCATCCGTCATTATTGATTACAAAATGGTTGCGGTCAAATCCCAGTTTCTCGATGCGCTTGACATCGTCATTCGATAAAGGCATCTCTGTTTCCATGCAACATTGGGTACAGTTGTAACGTTTGCAAGGGCTTGACATATCCTCAATTTAGAAATTCGCTTATTAAATCCTGAGTTTACAACAAGGTTAAATAATTAACATACGTGAAGCTACTCATGGGAGCACCATTTTACATAGAGGGTGATGTCGGTAGAATCGTTTTTGTTATGCCTGAAAAGGTGGCTTACAAGTATTGTTTGGATAGGATGGAAAAAGATTCGGGCAAAAAAGCTAAAAAAATTGAAGCTGATGGATATGATTTTAGGGTTTATACAGGAAGTTTCAAGGGACAGAAAATAACCGTCGCTCCAACCATAGGTGGACAATTGACAGAGAGGACATTACTTGATTGCTATGCTCAAGGAAGCAGGATATTCCACAAGATGGGAACAGCAGGAAGCGAAGTGTTTGGAAGTGGAAAAATGTGCATCGTATACAGATCATTAATTTGCGACCAGCTTTCGATGTCATATTGCCCAAATGGATTTGCGGACGCTGATTCTAGACTGCTCAGAGAGTTAATGGAAAAATCGAAGAAGATGGGAATTGAATTACATAAGACAGATTCGCATTCAGTATGGCAGAGTAGAAGCACTCCGTATGTTTTACGGGACCCGCTAGAAGAAAAAGCGAAGAGGAATCCGGAGCCTATTGTTATCAAAGAGCAAGAGATTGGAACAATTTTCTCTATTGCAAAGCATTTGGACACACTTCGCGATCATGTGAGAAGTTCTGCCATTGCAGTTGTGGGATCACCAATTAAAAGACATAACAAAAATCGTTATCAAGATGTAATCAAATCGTTGAAACTAGGTGTTGATCTAAGCTTGGAATATTTTTCATCGTTGCCTTTATGATGGTTTAAATTTCTGGAAAACAAAATATATTAATGGAAGAGCACGAGGAACACGGCGGACATGATGAACATGGTCACGGTGAACATGGCGGACCAAAACCTTGCGTTTTCTGCGCGATAACAAGCAAGAAGATTCACTCGAAGATTGTGCATGAGGATGACTATACTGTCGCGTTTCTGGACATCAATCCCCGCTCGACTGGCATGACAATTGTAGCTCCGAAGAAGCATTATGCGACGTTCAATGAAGACACCATAGCTTCCGAGAGGACATTCTCATTCGCCCAGACAGTAGGCATGATGATAAGGAGAGCACTGAACCCGAAAGCAATTGATTTTGCAATTATCCCGTCACAAGAAGTTCCGCATTTCCACATCAGGATATATCCTGTCAGCGAGGGAGAGACACCGTTGATGGAAGGACAGCCGAAACATGTGGGCGAAGAGGAACTGGAAGAGCTTGCCGGCAGGATACGTGCCGAAAGGCCTGTCGAGGAGATTAAAGAACATGAACACAAGCAAGCCGAGCAGCCTAACGTGTCAGAGGAAGACATGGATTTCATCAAGCGCGAACTGGGTATAGCTTAATTAACTGATAACAAATTGAATTTATGGCAGAAGTCTGGTTGTTCTATATAATATCGGCGGTCGTGCTCTGGGCTGTTACAACAATAATCGATAAGATAGCATTGACAAAACACGTAAATGCGTTCTCATATCTTGTTACATACACTCCGCTGAAAATCATAATCATAGTCGGCGTCCTGCTGTTTTCTGGGATAAATTCCACTTTACCCCACTTGCTGGCGTTCTTGGCAGGAGTCATTGCAGTGTTTGGATATTACGCGTATGCATATGCAATGAAAGGTGAAGAAGCTTCCAGAATAGCTGGCTTGACATCTCTATACCCGGCTGTTGTTGCGGTGCTTGCAGCAATTTTTATCAATGAAGTTTTTCCACTAAAGTCTTACTTGGGCATAGCGATGATGATTATCGGAACCATACTGATTTCACAGAAAAGTTCAAAAATCCATAAAATGATTCCATTTGCAATTGTTACCATCGCTCTCATATCAAGTCTAATATATGGGATAGAACAGATTATGTCCAAAATCAGCTTGGGTTCCATAGACACATGGCCATTCCTAGCATCCTATTTCATCGGAAACTTGACTGCGACGCTGTTGTCATTATCGGTCCCATACTTTCGCAACAATCTAGTAAAAGAACTTAGAAGTCTGAACAAGCGAACTTTCATGATGCTAGAGTCAGCATCTGTAGGCTGGACAACGGCCATCATATTTTTCTTTTACGCAGCATCATTAGGCCCGATAACGCTAGTATCAACAATAGGCATCACGACTCCGCTTGCGGTATTGCTGCTGGCGATTGCTCTCAGCAAGTTTTGGCCGAATGTTTTCAAGGAAGAGATTGATCATAGGACACTGGCTTTCAAGTTCTTCGGGATTGCTTTCGTGTCTATCGGGACCTGGCTAATCCTCGTCTGAATCTTTCTTTTTCTTTATCCTGACTTCCTCGCCTTGCAACGGAAGCAGTTCATGCTCGATGTCCTTGGCAGACTCGGGAAATCGCTCCTCAAGTTTTTTCAGCCTTTTCTTGATTGCCTCGCCTTCAGCCATACTTGGATACTGGAAGTTGGCATATATAAATTTTCCTGACAACTAACTTTATAATACGCGGCAGTAGTCCAACCTGGTTAAGACACTAGCCTTCCAAGCTAGGTATCGGGGTTCAAATCCCCGCTGCCGCATAGCAATGATTGTGAACGTTTGG
>SCSR01000010.1 GCA_004297575.1 archaeon | reverse complement strand
GTTAATGGGATAACGCGCGTGCAGGAAGGGATTGTCCGGGGAGAGACGATTGCCATGTTCACGCTGAAGAGCGAGCTGGTTGCGATAGGGATTGCAAAGATGACAAGCAAAGAGATGCATGACATGAAACAGGGCGTGGCTGCAAGGACTGACAGGGTGATGATGGATATCGGAGTTTATCCGAGTTGGAAACAGGCTTAAATCTCTATTGTTTCAAATGAGGTTTATGGGAAGAATCCAAGCATTAATTGATATTGATGAAATACCAGGCAGTTCACGAATAATCTATGATGAATTGGAACAAAAATTATATGTTAAACAAATCTACGCGACTTTTGGAAGTCCGAGTATAACAGCTCTGATTGAGGCTGATAGCAATGAACACTTGCAAAGAATAAAAAATGAGATAAACGGTATTGGGTGCAAGTATGTTGGAAATAGGCAAACTGGTGGGGTAAGACGCCTTAATTTGAGATTAGTCATGCCTGAAGAAAATGCAGGATATATTGAAAGAGAGGGGTTGAGTGAGGTATTGACATTGGTCACTCCGTTCATAGACTCGAACGATATAACTGGGGTTGCATATCAAGAATCGAACGGTTGGAGAAAATATGCTTTCTTTTCAAAACGCACAAACGTCCATATAAATTTCAATGATGTATTTGGACCGCGTGAACCCCACATTTATGTAGATCAGATAGATCATTCTAGTCAATATCAAACTAAAATTGGAAGAAGCTTGTTTATACGTAACTGGGAAAACCAAGAAACATTCCAAGAGCTTAGCAGTTATAATGTCAAAAAAGGAATGCTTCAATATCCTACTCCTATAATCTCTACAGAAGACAAATATGTGTATGATGAGACTTGGGGTTTACCCGAAGATGAAGCCGAATTGTCCCAGAAAGAATTGGAAAAATTGCGTTCACGAATCGCGCTATTAACTGATGGAAAGATAAAGGCTTAAATACGTCTGCTACTTATTATTGTCTATGAAAATCAGCGATATCAAGGTCGGAATGAACGATATCAACATACAGGCGAAAGTTGCCGATATTTCTGCGCCACGTGACGTTCAGACAAGATATGGCCCAAGGACAGTTGCTGATATCACGCTGGAAGACGAGAGCGGACAAATATCACTCAGCCTATGGGGAGAGGCAATCAAGTCGGTTTCTGTCGGAGACAATGTCACGGTATCAGGCGGATATGTCACACAGTTCAGGGACAAGCTCCAGCTCAACATACCAAAGGCCGGAAAGCTTCAGGTAGAGTAGACTGCTTCTAAATCTTTTAAAAACGAATAAACAATTAGTGTCTATGCTGGGGTCGCTCAATCTGGTGGAGCACTGGTCTTGAAAACCAGCGGGCGAAAGCCCATGAGGGTTCAAATCCCTTTCCCAGCGCTCGGCTTCTAACTGAAAGGCATTTAAGGTTATTTCTGTATCGATTATTTACCATGAGGCTGTTTGTAAGAGAGGAATATGGAAGTAAGCTCACTGAGAAGTTGAACATACAGTTGAGCCCTTATCAGGAACGACTTGGCATTTTGACTGGGGAACTGGTAAAAAGCGGACATCTGAGCAAGCTTGATGGTAGTTTTGTCCGAGCAAGGCATTCCATTTGGATTCCTGAGGAAAGTACGCAACAATACCATGCAGCAAAAATAACGAACAGCCCAGCTTATGTAAAAACAATCGTTTACCTAACATCATACAACCAAACCAATGTGCATTACCACCTTCATAAAAAAACTATGAGCGAGATGAACACTGGCAAGAAAGATGTTGTGGAAGTTGAATTAACTGGAGGAGACGATATGCCCGCTATCGAAAATATATTCGGCACATATTACGACAGCCCATTAGTAAGGAAAATCAATGAGATGTGTAAATGCCTTGTCGTGTATGAAAGTGATGAATTCTTGCAGAGATTTGGACAGGATGCAGGTCAAATGCCTACAATATCGTCTTAATAATCTGGCAAGATGCCTGAAAGAGGGATCGATAGTAACTTCACTGAAAGTTAGAATCTCATTGTTTCCGCCGCTTGACGTTTCCAAGGAAGAGATTGACAGGGCAGTCGAGATAATCAGGAAACAGTATTAGCAACACAATTAAAGTTTAATTTCCATTGATTATTATGGACGAAATCCCATTCAAAGAATTCCAAAAGCTTGACCTGAGAATAGGGCAAGTCGTAGAAGCAGAAGTGCTTGAGAACAGCAGAAGCCTTGTGAAAATGGTGGTGGACTTTGGCAGCGAGAAAAGGCAGGTAATTGCTGGAATCAAAAACCATTATACAGCTGAACAGCTTATTGGAAACAAGTACATGTTCATCTGCAACCTTGAAAGGAAGATGTTCATGGGATTGGAAAGCCAGGCTATGATATTCGCAGCGAGCGACGAGGAAGGCAATCTAGTACTAATGAAACCTGAAAAGGATATAGGAATCGGAAGCAAGGTAAAATGATTAATCAACTAGTGCTTTAATCAAATCGGCACGTGAAATAATCCCGACGAGTTTCCCGCCATCAATCACTGGCAATCTATGCACGTCATGCTTGCCCATCAGCTCCGCAGCTTCCACCAAGCCGTCTTCAGGTGAAATGGAAATGATGTTCTTGCTCATGACATCCTTCAATCTGGTCTTGCTCAACCTTGCGACCTCATGTGTGAACTCGAAATTCTCCCGCAGTATGTCGATAAGCATCAGTCCGATATGCAGTTCCGTGTGCCCTTCGAACGACTGGGTATTGTGCACCCTTGTCTCCAGATGTTTTATCAAGTCAGCCTCGCTTACAACCCCTACCACTTTTCCTCCCTTGAGAACAGGCGCGCCTGATATGCCTTTGTGGGAAAAGACTTTAGCGACTTGGAAAATAGTATCGCCTGGCTTGAAAGAGACCACCTTGCTTTTCATATAGTCCCTGACTTTTTTCATAAATGATATTTGGATATGCATTAATTTATCTTATTGGCTTGTACCTTTCGAAACCGAAACCTTTCCCGGTCAGGACAAACTTGGAATAGTTCTGCAGGTATTCCGTGACAGATTTCAATCCGCCCCAGTTCTCTATCCTCCTATGCGACGTGACAACAAAAGTGTCCTTGACGAACTTTATCTTCCCTATCTTGGAAATCCTGAGAGACAAGTCAAAGTCCTCCAGTGTCTTTATCTTTTCGTCAAAGCCCTTTGCCTTCGTGAAGGCGTCCTTCCTGAAAGCCATGCATATCCCTGCCATGTGCGGCCTGTTGATTCTTATGCTATACTCGGAAAACTGGTTGAAAGAAACGTAGACGAGAAGGTTCCTCATATTGTAATGGGATGGAAGAATGGGACATGTTGCACCGACGACATTATCATGGAATGCCTTGACCAATTCTGTGAGAGTGTTGTATGAAAGGACTGTATCAGCGTCCAGAAAAACAAGTATATCGCCCTTTGCAGCCTTCGCGCCGGCATTCCTTCCTGCAGACACGCCTTTTTTTGCATTGACAATTTTGGCATATTTTTTTGCAATCTCAACTGTCCTGTCTTTGCTCTTGCTGTCGGCGATAATTATCTCGTAATTAGGATAGTCCTGACTCTTCACCGAGTTCAGGCAAGCCCTGATGTACTTCTCCTCGTTGTACGTAGGGACGATGACGGAAACTAGTGGTCTCATGATTCAAGCCGCTATAATATTTGTCCTGTCAGCTTATCTTGGTATTCAAAATATTTTAGCTTGATTCCAGAATCTTCTCAGCCTTGGGCAGCATCTTTTGCTTCTTTTTCCTGTGGCTTGCCAAGAATTTGTTAATTATATCGATTATCTCTTCCTTCATTTCCCCGTCAAGTATCTTGCCAGCTTTATAATCGTC
>SCSR01000068.1 GCA_004297575.1 archaeon | reverse complement strand
TGATTGACGAGATTGCGAACTTTTTCATGTTCTACTCTTTCCTCGGCACTGGAATCGTTTTATTGATGGTAGGAAGGTATTACAACCTGCACACCAAGTTCGTCTCCCCATGGATATTGTTGTCCGCAGGTCTGATTGTTATTTCGTTCAGGAGCCTTTTCGAAGTTGTTCCTGATGTCGGCGGGATGGGAGCCCTGATACCAGTCATCGTGCCAATGGTGAGCATCATCGGCAGCTTGCTGATAATCCTAAGCATAGGCTTCATACTGATGCAGAAAAAGATGGAGAAAACCGGGTTGGAGAACAGGGCTGCCGAGATCAAGTCGGTGCTGGACAATTTGCATGAGAAATATTTCAGGAAGGAGATATCCGAAGAGGACATGAGGAAGATGAACGCAGAGCTGGAGAAGGAGCTTGCAGAAATCGAGGTAAAGATGAAGGAAAAGGGACAGATTTAATATACGGAGTTGAATAATTGATTATGAGAATCGTTGAAAGGATGAAATCGGGCATACCCGGGCTGGATAAGCTCATGCAGGGAGGGTTCGTCAAAAATTCTGTTAACCTTATTGCTGGGATGGCTGGTACAGGAAAAACAATTTTCTGCTCCCAATTTTTGCTCGAAGGCGCGAGAAAAGGCGAAGCAGGGATTTATGTCACATTGGAAGAAAGCAAAGAGTCCATACTCGACGATTTATCTACATTCAATTGGGGAGAAGAGTTCGAAGGTTATGCAGGCAAGCACATTCTGATAGTTGATGCCGAAGTGCCAACAGATTTCAAGGAGCTTTCTGACACTGTTACTACTTTGATAAAAAAGTATAATGTAAAGCGTCTGGTGCTTGATAGCTTGTCGATAGCCAGCATGGGTTGGAAGGTGTCGAGCATGGATGTGGCAAAGACTAGAAGGGAAGCTTTCGACTTTATGGGAATCCTGAGGAAAGCAGGGCTTACAAGTCTGCTGATAACAGAAGTGCCAGAGGCAGAGAACAAGCTGAGCAAGTTCGGATTTGAGGAATTCCTAGCCGACAGCGTGATTGTTTTGCATTACTTGGAATATGCTGCTGGTGGGACGCCCAGAAGTCTGCTGATAAGGAAGATGAGAAGGACAAAGCACGGGGCAGACATATATCCGATTGACATAAACGACAAGGGTCTGGCACTGGCTCCTAATAAGTGAATGTTTAATACCACTTAACGAGCAATTTATTATATGAATTTCGGCAAGTTCTTCGACCAGTTATTTCTTTCAAGGCAATTGGAATTTGGCGAGGGTACTCTGAAGATATTCGGGCAGCCTGTCGTGATGATGCCTGCATACACTCTCGTAGAGATGCAGAGATTCATTGAGGGTAATTACAAAAACGGTGCTGATATAATTTATCTTGCGGCCAAGAAAGCTGGCGTAAAATATGTGAGCACTTTCAAGAAACAGTTCTCCCCAAAATCTCCTGAGAATTTGCTGGAGACATGCTTGAACCTGTTAAGTTTGGGAGGAAGCGGCAAGATAACCATCATAAAATTCAACTTCAAAGAAAAGAGCGCAGTGTTTCATGTCACAGGCTCGCCTTGGGCTACGTTGAGGGGAAAGGAAAAATCCCCAGTCGATAATTTCCTG
>SCSR01000067.1 GCA_004297575.1 archaeon | reverse complement strand
GTTAGATTTAAAAAATGAAAACAGAATATATTAATAAAATTTCCGAGTACTTAGCGATTGTTGAGAGTATTTCTGCGGATGTTCGTCAAAGCAACAGTAATGAATTATTATTATTCAGAGGGCAAAATGTTGACGAGCCTCTTCTTCCAAAAATTGCACGGGGATATGAAACAATCAGAGACTACGGCAATCCCTACTTATATGATCCGTTCACTTTTGAAGTCATGATGTTGGAAGATTTTAAAAGGCGATCAAGACCATATTTGTCGAAGGAGCCAAATTCGGACTTGGATTGGCTAACAATAGCACAACATCATGGAATGAACACCCGCTTGCTCGATTGGACTGAAAATCCTTTAGTCGCTTTATTCTTTGCGCTGCAACCTATCAGAGCTAAGACGGATAGAGTTATATGGATATTAAGAATAGGAAGAAAAGAAATAATAACGCCTACCAGAAAATCAAATCCCTTCGATCTTTCCAGAACGCGGCTTCTTATGCCAAATATTGTTTCGCCGCGTTTAGTGACTCAAGCTGGCTGGTTTACAATTCATAAACACAATAAGAAAAAGGATAAATTTATTGCCTTAGAAAAGAACAATGCCTATAAGAAATTACTAACGAAGGTTATCATCAACAACAATTTTTGGAACATTATTGACTTGATGAAACTGGAGTGACCCCCTTCAACTGGACACGAACCTGAAGAGGATTAGCATCTCTGGTGGGTACAAGAGGAGCCATGAGGAGCGTGAGAGTGGAAGATGCCAATTTCAGGGATACCCGACATGTGGGGTATACTGATATAATCGATTCTGGGGCTTCTTGCTAAGCCGATATTCTCAGGATTGGCACTCAAACACGCCTGAAGGCGGGAGAGGACACGTAATGAGAACAAAGAGGACATACAGTGTAGCATTCAAGAAACAAGTTGTGGAGGAGCTTCTAAGCGGCTCTGCGACGATGGGGCAGTTAAGCAGACGATACGAACTCTCAACCGGCCTTATCGGTTATTGGAGAAATCGCTATGAGGAGGGCAAGCTGATAGAGGGCAAGCCGGACAATGTAAGAGCCCTTGAAGCGAAGGTAAAGGGCCTGGAGCAGATGGTTGGGCGACTGACCATGGACAATGAGCTGTTAAAAAAAGCCATGGAATACTCACTGCGCAAGAGAAAAGAAAATTCCTTGCCGATCACAGCAAAGAGCTTGGAGGGGTCAAACGGGGGTGCGAGATGCTGAATATGGCACGGAGCAGCTACTATTATAAGAAGGCCCCTGATTTTCAGAAAGAGGAAGAAGACGCCGATCTGCGGGATAGGATTGAAAGTATCGCAGTCGAACATGAGTGCTATGGTTATCGGCGCGTCACCGCGCAACTGAAACGAGACGGCTTAGATGTAAATCACAAGAGGGTTCAGAGGGTTATGCGGCAGGAGGGACTGATTTGTAAGCTCAAGAAGCGGTGGATTAATACCACTGACAGCAATCATCCCTATCCGGTGGCTCCGAACCTGCTTAAAGAAGCAAAGATAACCGGAGTGAACCAGGCATGGGTTGCGGACATCAGTGTGCCGCAGAAAGCGGCGTAGGAGATGAGGGAAGGCCCCTCGCAATCGGCTTGCAGGAGCAGGTTGCAAACCACCGTAAGCGGCTTGGGTCAAAAGTCCAGGTCGTGAGCGTTACGGAAAAGGTATCAATAAGGTATCAGGTATGAACCAAGGAAGACGAACACCAGTGAACTGCCGTTCAAGTGTCGAAAGTGCTCAGATGACATCGAAACTGAGGGGTGATGTTACCTCAGGATTAGCCTGTCCGATACCTGCCTACGGGTCAGGCGGTGTCCGGCATAGAGGCAGCGTCAGCCTGGTTCGGGCTCCTATGTTGAACTGCGGGAACCTTCGGCGGCGATGCCAAGGGAAAGGCACAAGCGCAAATTGTGAGGCCGATACTACCGATGCGCCGCCAAGGGACGGAGCGACCTGTAGTAGCGATGATGTCATGGTAATAATGATGGAGCGAAGGGGTCGCGTTATTCAGTCATGCGGATGGGTCAACTGTATAAGCAGGAGGAATTCATGGGCATGACAAAGTCATACAGCATTCCCAAGGCTCTGGTATGGGAGGCGTATCAATGTGTTAAAGCAAATGGAGGGTCAGCAGGCGTAGACATGGAATCGATTGAAATGTTTGAGAGCCGACTTAGCGACAACCTGTTTAAACTTTGGAATCGACTTTGTTCCGGCAGCTATTTCCCACCGCCAGTCAAAGGAGTGCCGATTCCGAAGAAATCAGGTGGGGTACGCATACTTGGCGTACCGACAGTGGCTGACCGGATTGCTCAAACAGTGGTCAAGCGTATCTTGGAGCCGATGCTCGAACCCCTGTTTCACCGAAACTCCTATGGATACCGTCCGGGGCGTTCAGCCCTTGATGCGGTAGCAATTGTAAGACGGCGAAGCTGGGAATATGACTGGGTGTTAGAGTTTGACATCAAGGGTCTCTTCGATAATATTGACCATGTCTTGCTTCTTCGTGCGGTTCGTAAGCACTGTCAGGTTCCTTGGGTACTGCTGTATACTGAGCGGTGGCTCAAAGCACCTATGCAAACCGAAGATGGGCGGCTGGTGGAACGGCGTC
>SCSR01000066.1 GCA_004297575.1 archaeon | reverse complement strand
TTCGCCTGATACAGGCTTGTCGAATTTAGGGTTCGATTTGTGGGGTGCAAATTACAATAGGGTTGACTTTGGAAGAAGAATGGCTGTAGAAGTAAGAGATGCTTTGAGTCAAGATAGATTACCTGAACTATGCGTAATAGGAAACCGAGTTTAAACTTAGAAAGTCATAACTTTCTCTATACCTTTCACTACCCTATCAATATTCGGGAAGAACTCGTTCTCCAGTTTCGGCAATGGTGTGATGGTATCATATCCTGTCACTCTCTCAACAGGAGCTTGCAAGCTCAGCAATACTTTCTCTCCAATCAATGCTGCAATCTCTGCACCGAATCCCAAAGTCTTCGGAGCCTCGTGGACAATCACAGCACGTCCGGTCTTTTTGACAGAATTGACAACAGCATCAACATCCAACGGTGATAATGACAGCAAATCCAAAACTTCAACAGAATATTTGCCTTTCAATTTCTCCACAGCTTCCCTCACAGTTTTGACCATCGCTCCCCATGCAATCACAGTCACATCAGAGCCTTCCTGCCACACCTGCGCCTTGCCTATGTCAATCGTGTACGGTTCCTCTGGCACTTCCTCCTTGATAGCACGATAAATCTTCTTCGGTTCCATGAAAATAACCGGGTCAGGATCCTTGAGGACAGAAGCCATTAATCCTTTTGCAGTATATGGTGATGAAGGTGCGACTACTTTCAATCCTGGAGTATGAATGAAATGTGTCTCCGGAGATTCGGAATGGTGCTCCAATGCTCGTATGCCCCCGCCATATGGAATCCTCAATACAAGCGGCACGTGAAATCTTCCACGCGTCCTGTTTCTCATCCTTGCTGCATGGTTCACCAGCTGGTCAATCATCGATAATGAGAACCCATCGAACTGCACCTCTGCAACCGGCTTGAAACCGTTTATCGCCAATCCAATACTCGCTCCGATTATCGCAGTCTCTGCAAGCGGCGTATCTATTACACGCTCATCCCCGAACTTTTGCCACAAACCTTCCGTAACTCGGAACACGCCGCCATCCTTCCCTATGTCCTCGCCGAGCAAAACTACTGACTTGTCATTCTCCATCCCCTGCCTGAGTGCGGTGTTGATTGCCTGCACCATGTTCATTATTGTCGTTTCAGCCACCTGCCTATTTCTTTAGCCAGCTCTTTCTCTTTTCCTCTAAAATTGTGATTGGTATTGTTGATGACTAGAGTCCTGAAATCCGAAGAGTTGGTGCGATTTCTGAGAATTCTGAAATGCTCATCCACAGGCTTGGTTAGATATTGATCTTTTGACCCAAAGGCAATTATCATAGGACATTTAATTTTTGTAAAATCCTCCATTTCCGAATCATAATTCAATATTCTCGCTTCTGGATTTTTTAGGTCGGCATCGCTGAGGAACCTTCCAGCTGTCATCAAGTAGCCAGGCACCATCTTTGAAGGCAACAGCTCATCTTTTTTCATCTTCTTCAAAGTCTTTATGATTTTACCATAGCTCTTGCCAAGTTGATTCCTGAAAGAATTATAGTCGTCAACAGCACCAAGCAATATTATTCCTTTGACTCTTTTATCACCTGTCCTGCTTTGATAGTATATGATTTTCTGGCAACCAGTGCTAAGACCTATTAGAACAATTTCAGAGTAACCATTTCTTGAAACAAAATCTATCGCACCTTTGATATCATCTAAGCAGTTCTCAAATTTTTCATACGCTGTTCCACCTTCCACATACTTTCCATCTGAGATCGGTATATCTGTTATCGCATCATGGCCACGGTTGTTCGCAGAAAAGAAGCTCCAGCCAATACTTGATAACTCTTTAGCTAGATGTTGAAACCTGAAATCATCGTAAAAGTTGCTGTAGAAACCAGGGATGTAAATCAGAACTTTCTTCTTACTAGCAGGCGTGATAAATCCGTGCAATAACATTCCATCTTTTGTCGTGAACCTCACAAGCTTGCCGTTGATTCCGAAATCCCATTTCATTCCATTTCCTCCAGATTCTTCGGCATATTCTCATAAACATACTTGAACGTCTCACTCCTTTCCTGCGGCGGTTGTGACTCGGCTTTCTTCACAGCCTCTTCAACTTTCTTCTGCGCATCATTCCATATTTCTTTCTTCAATTCTTCGTCCAAAATCTTTTTGCCAATCAAGAATTTTTCCAACCTGTCAATCGGGTCTTTCTTCTTCCATTCTTTAAGTTCTTCCACGGTCCTGTACTTTGCCGCGTCATCTGCAGTAGTGTGGTCGCTCATCCTGTACGTGTAAGCTTCAATCAACGTTGCACCTTTGCCTTGCCTGGCACGGTCGAGCGCTTCCTTGGTCGCCTGATAAACAGCAAAAACATCATTGCCATCCACCTGTATACCCTCGATACCATATGCAATCGCCTTTTGCGCTATCGTCTCTGCAGCAGTCTGCTTGCTTCTCGGCAATGATATCGCCCACTGGTTGTTCTGGCAGAAGAAGACGCATGGCAGATTGAACACGCCTGCGAAATTCAATCCCTCGTGGAAATCTCCCTTGCTTGTAGCGCCATCTCCGAAATAAACAATACTTGCGTTCTTCTCCTTCCTCATCTTCATCGCCCATGCAATCCCCACCGCATGCGGTATTTGCGACGCTACAGGTATAGCAATCGGCAATATGTTCATCCCATCAGGTATGTGCATCCCTCTCTCGTCTCCAGCCCAGTATTGGTAAAGCATGTCCATTGGGTAGTCCAGAGTGATAAACGACCCGTCTTCCCTGAACGAAGGCACCATCCAATCACCTTTCTCCAACGCAAACGCGCTAGCGACATTAGCAGCCTCTTGGCCTTTCACCGAGGCATAAGTTAGAATCCTACCCTCCCGCTGCAATTTCACAGCAGTATCGTCAAACACCCGCGTCGTGACCATCAGTACATACATCCTTTTCATCTGCTCGTCAGAAAGTTTCGGCGGATTGTCTGCAACACCATTCTCGTTCAGGATTTGCAAGTAGCGGACTGGGAATGTCTTCAGGA
>SCSR01000065.1 GCA_004297575.1 archaeon | reverse complement strand
GCTGTCACTGAGAAGACTATGATTGTTGGCTAACTGTTATTCGTCTGCCATTCAGGGTAATTATCTCTGGTTCTATTTCGGCATCATTCGGTTCGGTCTCTACAACATACTCTCGCGGGTTTTCCTTTACTTCTTCTTCACCATGTCTTAACCACGAGCCTTTATGATGCGCACAAGAATATGCGAGAAGCACTGTACCACCTTCCCTTCTTTTCTTTCTTAACATGAAACATCCAAGAGTACTTTCACCATCTGCCTCAATGATTTTATCATATGTTGCATATTTTCCGGTCAATGGCACGCGATTGAACAATGGTTCCAAAACCCTTTCGAGTTCAGCACGTCTGCTCTTCGGTATTCTGGTTTTGAATACTTGGCTGGTTTCGTTAAAGATAATTTTCACAGATTTCGGACTAGCGTACAAAGGAATTATTCCCTTTTTTGTATCCAGAACATACCCAGCTCTTTTTGTTGCATCTAAATAAGATTGGAGTTGATTCTCCAATATCAACAATCTATACGAGTTTTCCAACATATTACATTCTTCCTGAGAAAGGATTTAAGCATTATGAAACACCGAACCACCTGCAGCCTTTATATGCACCGAAATCCTGATTATTCTATCCTAAGGAGGATTGACATGGGTTATTCACAAACAAATTCAAAAGGCGTGACTTACTATCTGCATTCACCGAACGGCAAGTTGTTCTTCTTCTCCAAGGATCCGAACAACTCGGTTGATTTGCCTTCGCATTTGGAAACAGTTGAGGGCAAGACGGGAATGTTGATGGTCAAGAAGAAAGCCTAAACCATTTAAGCTATCGAACAACAATAGATATTTGATGCACACTAGATGCGATGGCTGCAAGGACGATGTTAAAAAAGCTGGCAAGCTCTACAAGTCCGGCTATATGTTCCTATGCAAGGCGTGCAGGGTCAAGAGGAAGAAGAGGTAACAGCGACCGCGTTCGATACAAATCCTGTGATAGAACTTGCAATGCGATAACCGCAGTTGTTGCATTTTCCTTCAGTCAGCTTGACGACGCGCTTCATGATTTTCGTGCCGCACCTAGGACATTTTAATTTTGATGATGATAACAATGACATTGCAACACAGTTCGGGAGTGGTTTATAAAAGGAATTCGAATATGTAAACTATATTTCAGAAAACATTTTCATTTGAAAACGATTCCGGTCTCCTCGCTCCAGAACAGCAGGTCAAGCTCGTCCAGCGTTATCCCAATCTCCTGCGCAAAGTCTTTCATTTTCTGTTCGATCTCCCGATACCTTTTTTCTGTCAATGACTTGGGGATTTCAGCTATCACGCCATATTTCACAAGGTTCTTCAGTATATGCCTGTCCAATATCGCAACCTTGTTATCGCTCAGCCCCACATTTCTCAAAAAATGGCTCGATTCTTTCAGTCCAAGACCCATCACATTCTCAGCAAGCCAGTCCCGCAACTGCACCGGGTCGGGCATTGACAGTAATTTCTTCTTGATCCCGCCAGAAAATATCTTCCTCGCCTGTACTATGTATCGGCTCTTGTTCTCGCCAAACCTGATCGCATTCAGGAACGGCCTAATCTGATTTTCAGTCCCAGTGAACAACAGCCCGTTCTCCACAAGAGATGTGACAGCACTCCAGCATGACGTTGCTTTGGATTGCGGTGTGCACAGGCAGAAAGCTAGCTCTGCAAAAATTCTCTGGTCGCTTTCCTTCATCATGCCACGGAACTCTTCCAGCCTCGACCTTATCTGTGCATCCTTGGATTGGAATTTCCTAACAAGCTCATCAGTCATTTTACCATCTTGTCAATCTGCTTGGCAACAATATCATCCACCTGCTCGGGCGTCATGCCATCCGTATCCACGATGATGTCAAAAATATCCAAGTCCTGACCGAGCGTAAACCCGTACAAATTTTTATACAATCTCCTGTTCTCCTCGTCGCGTTTCTTGATATGCTGCAGTGCATCCTCGTAATCAATGCCGTCTCTCCCTACAACCCTCTTCGCTCTTTCCTCTTGCGAGGCATTCAGGAAAATCTTTATCCCAGGCGCGCCAAGATACGGCATGGTCCATGATGTTATCACAACTCCCCCCTTTTTCGCAACATCCATCACGACCCTGTCAACTTCCTTGTCAAATTTCGGATTCTCGTGTCGCTTGGCAAGAAACTCAAACCCTTCCTCGCTCTCCCACCATCCGATCTTGTCCGGGTCGTATCCCTGCTCGCGTGCCATCCCCTTGAACACATCGCTGCCTGTGAATATTTCCAGCCCATATCTCTTCGCCAAGTCGTTCGCAAGCGTCGTCTTTCCAGAACCAGGCATGCCAGAAATGATGATAGTAAGGGTCATCTAATAAATAAGCCACGCGCTTCTATAAAAAGCCTTAGCCCTGCAGCTTGATCTCGACATGAATTGATTGCGGAAGGTCCAATCTCATTATCTGCCTGAGTGCGCGGTCGTCAGCCTGCACCTCGACAAGTCTCTTATGTATGCGCATCTCCCACTTGTCGTAAGTGGCATTCCCATGCCCAGTCCCGTCACCGCATGGAGTCTTGAGAGTCGTGACTGTCAGCGTCTTGGTAGGCAATGGTATGGGGCCGCGATAATCAACACCGAACTTTTTAGCAACATCGATAATCTCCTTTCCAGTTAAATCCAACTGCTGCGGATCCTTGCCACTGAGTTTTATTCTCGCTACCTGCATCTTGTTCACTTATTACAACTGTATCGGAAATTGTATTTAAATTCTTTTCTCGCCACTTGATTTCCATGCAAAGATTGAAAATTATTGTCAGCGGCGATGTGCAGGGCGTAGGTTATAGATGGAGATGCTACGAACTGGCGAAGAAGTATAACCTGACAGGCTATGCAAAAAATCTGAAAGACAAGACAGTTGAAGTTGTGGTGGAAGGCGATGAGAAATTCGTGGAAGAATTCAAGTCGCATCTTCCCAACATGCCCGGATACACAGAGAAAGTGGATGAGATAGAATCAACAGAGATTGAAAAGACAAATCATGAAAAGTTTGAAATAATGTAAGCTTAGCTGCCCTTTGTAATGTCCAAGACAATACCGGCAGCAACTGTCATGCCCATGTCACGGACTGCGAATCTTGCAAGCTCTGGAAAGTCAGACTGCTTTTCTATGACAACAGGTTTCAATGGCCTGACCTTGATTCTCGCAGCGTCTCCAGCCTTGATGAAATCCGGATGCTCCTGTGCGACAGCGCCTGTCTTCGGATCGATCTTTGCAATAATCTCTTCGATCGTGCATGCGACTGAAGCTGTGTGTGCGTGGAACACTGGAGTGTAACCCTTTGTGATTACAGTTGGGTGTTGCAAAACAACTATCTGTGCTGTGAATGTGTCTTTCGGAGTTATGACTGTTGGCGGGTTGTTTGGATGACCAGCTACGTTACCTCTTCCAATCTGGTTCTTTTCAACTCCACGAACGTTAAAACCGACATTGTCACCTGGGACTGCCTCGTTGATCTGTTGGTGGTGTACCTCGATTGACTTGACTTCACCTGTGACGTGTGCAGGCTCGAAAATCACCGTATCGTTCATTTTCATGACACCTGTCTCAACCCTTCCCACTGGGACTGTACCGACACCTGTGATTGTGTATGCGTCCTGTATCGGCAGCCTCAATGGCTTTTGTGTTGGCTTTTCAGGTACCTTTACATAAGAATCTAGAGTCTCTATCAATGTTCCACCCTTGTACCATGGCGTCTTGTCCGACTTTTTGGCAACGTTGTCACCTTGGAATGCAGAGACTGGGATGAATGGTATCTCATCGACCTTGAATCCAGCGCTCTTGAGAAGGTTCGTTACTTCACCCTTCAATTCGATGAACCTCTTCTCGTCATAATTAGCAGTATCCATCTTGTTGATAACAACCATCAACTGTGGTATACCCAAGACACGCAACAGCCATGTGTGCTCTTTTGTCTGTTCCTGTATACCCTCACCCTGCTTGGCAGAAACAACGAGCATCGCCAAATCAGCCTGTGAAGCACCAGTTATCATGTTCTTGATAAAGTCCCTGTGACCTGGAGCGTCTATAATTGTCATAAAGTATTTCTGCGTCTCGAACGGCTTGTGCATGATGTCAATCGTAACACCACGTTCTCTCTCTTCCTTTGCAACGTCCATCACAAAAGCGAACTCGAAAGTCTCTTTCTTCAGCTCAGCAGCGACTTCCTTCAGTTTTCTCATGTCAGTCTCGCTGATTGCACCAGTGTCGTAGAGCAATCTACCGATAAGAGTGGACTTGCCTGCGTCTACGTGACCCGATGTCATTACATTGATGTGTGGTTTGTTAGCCATTCAATCACGATACAATCTATTTGGCATAAAGGTTTAAATACGTTTTGTTTTTGTTCACATGTAGAGTGCGTATACACCTGTCACAACAAGCAATGTTGCAAGCACACGTGGCACGCCATACCTTTCTTTCAGTAGCAAACAGCCTTCTATCGCTACAAACATCGGCAGCACCCCTGAAATAGGCAACACCTGCGACGCGTTGTTCATGCCCAATGCCGTGAACAGGAAATACCATGCCACTACTGCGAACACGGACGCTGATAGTGACGTGAGCAGAATCTTTTTGTCGGAAAATATCCTGTTGAGTGTCTTGATTTGCATGCCACGGTCGCGCGAGCAATTGAATGCGAACAGGATCATGCCAGTGAAAAGATAATTCCAGAAGATTATTGCCATCGGAGTCGTATCTGACAGCATGACCTTGACAAACACGCTGAATATCGCGGTAAGTAGGCTCGTGACTCCCATCAGCAAGAGGGCTGTTGATGCCTTGGGCAACACTATCCTGCCATTTGTCAATACAAAATAACCCCCGAATGCAATGGCAATCGTGCCTGCAATCCTGTACATGTTTGTAGATTCAGCCAGCAGGATTATCGCGAGGGAAAATGAGATTATCGTGACCAGTGCGTCCCTGTAAGGTATTAGTTTTGACACGTCATCCTTCGACAGTGCGATGAAATACGTGATTGCCGCGATGGAATATATCACCGAGCCTGCAAGTATCATCATCAGCATGTTTGTATCGGGAATCTGGAATCCCAGCAGGAATATCAACGGCAACGCAACCAGCGCATTGCTCATCAGCCTGAACGATGATAGAGAGACAGGATTTATTTTATAATTCAGCAGCACCTTGTCAAGGAACGCAGCCAGAGAACCAACTGATGCGTACAAGAGTGCAAGAACCAGCCATTCCATAAACATCAATTGACTCTGTTAGTTGGAGAACCTTTTAAGAAATTCTCAATATTTTTCACAAATATCTCCTGTCTTGCCATTTTCGCTTCCTTTGTTATGTGTGCTATTGCCGGATAGATTATGCAATTGTCAAACTTTGAAAGTCTTGCCAAATCATCCTTCTTCATCTCATCCGAATGGTCCAGAATAAATATCATATCTCCGTTCATCAACCTCCTCTCCAATGCACCAATATCCACCAGTTCCATAGGTGCAGTGTTTATAACAATTGAATTCTTTTTAATTTTCTGCATCCTATCCTCATTTAGAAAATTCTCTGTGTCCTTTGTTTGTGCGAGATGTAATGACAAGAAATCGCACTCGGAAATCATTCTTTCAACATCATCATATTTGATACCTTTAGCTTCAAGCTCGGGCTTCCTGTTTCTAGACCAATACATAACATCAGCCCCGAAACCTGATGCAATCTCCGCAACCCTGCTGCCAATTCTTCCCAGACCTATAATGCCAAACTTCTTGCCTTTTATTTCAGTGAGTGAAAATCCCAATCCTGAATAATCGCCTTCTCGTGCAGCATCTTTTCCTTTTTCCAGTTGTCTGATGCTTTCCAAGATTATTGCAAAAACAAATTCAGCAACAGACTCCGTGCTATATCCAGGAACGTTGGAAACTATTATCCCCTTTGATTTGGCATATTCTGTATCTATTTTCCCATATGCTGTCAACGAGTCTCCTATATACTTGAGCTTGGGAGCCATGTCAATAACATTCTTGTCAACCTTGAATGCAAACGGATCAACAAGGATACAATCGGCATCTTTCAGATGTTCTTCGATATTAGAACCATCGGTAAGACTTATTCTCTCTTCAGCCAGCGAGTCTATTTGTTTCCAATGGCTAGCATCAATGCTCGATTCGTTTATCCCAACAGTAACAAGTTTCCTAAACCTCATTAATTCTATAAGATACCTGTAAGATTATAAATCTAAACTTCAGGTTTTGGAATGTCCTCAGGTAAGCCTTTCCTCTTCCTCACGCCGCGGACGACAGACTCTCTCAAATCGGACGGTAGTTTCTCGAACTTGGTCTCTATCAAACTATAGAATCCTCTCCCGCTTGTCGCGGATTTCAATGTCGCATCAAAACCAAACATGTCAGCAACAGGCATCTTCGCCGTGATAACGCTCGCACCTCTCTCTTCCTTCATATCCATGACCTGACCTCTCCTGTTCTCCACCTCGTGCATCACATCGCCCATCAGTTCCCCGGGTATGTCGATCCTGATTATCTGCATAGGCTCGAGCATCGTCGCGTTCGCCTTGAGCATCGCCTGCCTTATCGTGTACTTGACAGCAGGTATGATCTGTGCTGGACCGCGATGTACCGGGTCTTCGTGCAATTCTGCATCCATCAGCTTGACCTTCACGCGTGTGATAGGCTCCCTTGCCAACGGACCATCATCACAGATTTCCTTGAACGCATCCTTGACCAGTTCCTCTACCTCGTTCATGTACTGTATACCCTTTGTCAGATCCATGAACACGTTCTTGTTGTGTATGATCGTAAGTGCCTTGGCCTCGTCGTAATCCATGCCATACTTGGCGAAATCCTTGAACAATGCGATATTCTTCGACTTGACTTCCATGTTGCTAGGCAAATTCCCATCAATCATCGCCTGGTAAACACCTTCCTCCAACGGCTCGACGACAATCTCGAACTTGTTGTGCTTGTTTGGCGACTTGCCTTCAACTTCTGGCGACGGCTCGAATATGGCCTCGCGATAAACAACAATCGGCTTGGACATTTCCACATCAATCCCGGTATCCTTCAGCTTATGCTCGACCTTGATTTCCAAATGCAACTCTCCCAATCCTGACACCAGATATTCTCCTGTCTCCTGGTTGATCTTGACAACAAGCGTCGGGTCTTCCCTTCCGATTTTCTTCAAAGCATCGACAAGCTTCGGCAGCTCCATCGGGTTCTTCGGCTCTATAGATTTCGTAACTACAGGCTCGAAGATGTGCTTGATTTCCTCGAACGGCTCGATTACATTCCCAGCATCAGTGACAGTCTCACCGCTCGACGCATCCGCCAGACCGACAACAGCAACGATATTCCCAGCGCTGACTTCCTCGACAGGTATCCTCTGTATCCCCTTGTAGATTGCAACTGTCTGTATCTTCTCCTGCTTGTGCGTATTCACCATCCATACGTCCTTGCTCTTGAACACCTTCCCGGAGAAAATCCTTCCGGTTGCAGTAAAACCAATATGCGGGTCAGGAACCATCTTTGTCACAATCATTGCAAGCTTGCCATTCGCATCACACGACAGCATGCTCTTTCCTATATCAGAATTCAAATCACCTTTCCACAGCCTGTCAAGTCTGTACTTTTGCGCCTCTGCTGGGTTTGGCAAATGGTTGATGATCATGTCCAGCACCACCTGGTTCAGCGGCGCTTTCCTGCACAATTCATCCTCGTTCCCTGCAGCTGTCAGCTCGATAATCTCCTTGAACGTTATCCCGGTCTTTTTCATGTACGGGATTGAGATTGCCCACTTCCTGTAAGCAGAACCAAATGCAACCGAACCGTCCTGCACGTTCACCAGCCACTTGGTCTTGTACTCGTCCTCTGCATACTTTTGTATAAGGAAATTAACCTCGCGTATGACATCCTCGAACCTTTTCATCATCTGCTCGGGCGTCATCTTCAATTCACGGATCAGTCTGTCTGCCTTGTTGATGAACAACACCGGCTTGACTCTCTCACGCAACGCCTGCCTGAAAACCGTCTCGGTCTGCGGCATGATGCCCTCTACTGGATCCACGAGAACTATGGTCCCGTCTACTGCTCTCATCGCCCTTGTAACATCCCCGCCAAAATCAACGTGCCCTGGCGTGTCAACAAGGTTTATCAAAAATTCTTTTCCATCCTTCTCGTGCAACATCGATACATTTGCACCATAAACAGTCAGCTGCCTTTTCCTTTCCTCCGGGTCGAACCATGTGAGCATTCCCGACTCGACGTCACCCGCGGTCTTTTCAGAAATCATTCCTGCCAACGCTGCAAGATTGTCTGTCAATGTGGTCTTGCCGTGGTGTACGTGTGATGACGTTGCAATATTCCTGATTCTTGTCGGATCCTTCATCACGTCAACGATTCTTTCAAGTACGTCCTTGCCTGCCATCTACCTTGCACCTTCAGCCTGTTTCTCAGTCATGTCCCTTTCTTTGATAGCCTCGCTCTTTTGCAAATCGTAATTATAAGCAGCGATAATCTCATCAGCCAACGCATCTGCTATCGTGGTTTTCTTGCCGAAACTTTTCCTGTATGCGGCTTGCGTGATATTCCTTAATGCAAGGTCCACTCTCCTCTGTGGCGATGTGATAACTGCCCTGCGCACAATAATTCCACCGACCTGATAAGCAGCAATCTCTTCCCTTGTCGACGCGTTCTCGATCGCCTTGACCAGAACCTCGACAGGGTTCTTCTTTGTGACTTTCTCGATTTTGTCAAACGCCTGATTCAAAAATCTGTAATTGGTCTGCCACTTTCCCACCACCATTCCCGATGTCAACACGTGCTTCTTGCTCCTGTGCCCAGGCACCATCTGCTTTGTCATCAACCTCTCGATGATGCTCATCTTGCTCTTGTGGAACTGTTTGCTTGCAAGCCTGCCACCGCTCTTCGGGATGACCACTGGCTTGAGGTTGATATACGGCCTCAACCCCATATCGCTTACTTCGACATTCATTGGCCATTTGCCGAATAATTTAATCTCGCTCATAACAATTACCTGGTTGGCTTTTGCTTCCTACCGCTTACTATTTCTTTCAGCGCGATACCATTTACCTTCGATACCTTGAACTTGATACCTACCATGCTTCCCTTTGAACCACCCTGTCCGCCACCGATCTTCTCTACAGTCACTTCATCGTGCTCTGCAATCTTTTCAATCGCATGCTCCCCTGGCACGTGTGCCGTGACTTGGATGTTGTTCTTGATAAGCTGTACCCTGACAGCCTTGGTAAGACCTGATGCAGGCTTTTTCTGTTCTACTGCACGCTTGTCTATCACAAGCCCTCTTGCCTGAGGCGATCCTTCCAACGGGTCCCTCTCCCAAAGGTTGAGCATCCTTCTCTTGTATGTAATGCTCTTCCATTTGAATTTTTTCCTTCTCTGTACCATTGCTCTTCCTGAAAATTCTCCCATAATTCACCTCAAAACAAGCTCATCAACCTGATGATTCCTTTTCAACAAATCCTCATAAAGTTTCATTCCCTTCTTTCCCCTTCCGATAACCGATGCCTTGTATCTGGGATCAACGCGGACCTCGACGCTTGTCCCGTTCTCATCATTCCTTATCTTCACATCAGTCGCGGACGGTATCATGTTCTTCACAAAAGAATTCAGGTCCTTGGAAAACTCGAACAGCTTTACACTCTTCTTCAAAACTTTCTCAGCATACTTGACGCTGCTGCCGTTCTTCCCGATCGCAATGCTCATCCCGCCTTCATCAATAAGGAAACATATCTCCGTCCCGTCCATGATGCAGTCCTTCACATTAGCACCTGTTATATTTTCGAAAAAGGCCATCATCCTGATTGCGTCAGTGTCTAAAGTCAGCGTCATGTTCATCCTTTTACCACTAGAACCGATACCGGATACGGTACACCACAGAACGTGCCCAATTCCCGACTCGTCCCTTCGAAAATTTCAAAACCAGACTTGGATAATTTTGCATTTTGTTCTATCTCTTCCCTCTTCTCTTGCTGAATATTGTTAGCAACCACAATTAATTTCGGTGATGACAGCTTAATAAACTTCACTGACTCTTTGTAACCGATGACAGCGTTCTTGCCTTTCACTGCTGATTGTATTTCTTCCGACAGCATAGACTTCTTTAAAGGATTTTGTGTTTAAATAGTTTAAGATTGCTCTTCTCTCTTGGCGATAAGGTCGAACATACCTGTTCCAGACGGGATGACCTGTCCAATCATCACATTCTCGAATATTCCCTTGAACTCGTCCGCCTCATTCCTGATGCTCGCCCTGACAAGATGCTTGATTGTCTCTTCGAACGCAGCACGCGCAAGGATTGAAGTCTTGCTTCCAGCTACACCGTACCTTCCGATCGAGTTCACCTCTCCGGAAAATGTCATGATATCCCCTACAAGCATGATGTATCTCACGTCCACGTCTAGTCCCTGTTCCTGCAAAGTCTTCAAAGCCTCTACCATGATGACATTCCTCGCAGCTTCGATACCGAAAACCTTTGCAACCTCATAAATATCGTTACTGATCGTCCTTTTCTCGTCGACATCCTTGAGTTTTATTACGCTATCCAAGTCAGTGCCGATGGTATTGATGATCCAATCCTCCCCTTCCCTTCTCACCACCGCATTCTGCACTCCGCTGATGCCTTCTATCTTGACATTCATAGCCTTGTCCTTCACCTTTTGCAGCTCTTTAATGTCCAATTCAGTCCTTGGAGTTATAACTATCTTGTCCCTGACAGGCTTGGCATCGACATCCTTGACAAACTCTTTTATAATCTTTGCGACTGAATTTTCCCTCTTCTTGTCTGTAAGCTCCACCTCGATCGTCATGTCATTCAAGTTCAGCGATACAGACTTGGTGATTGCCGCAAGCTTTTTCTCAACAATATACTCGGCAAGCTTCTTCGCTGTCTCAACGTTGTTGAAATCCTTCTTCAGCAAAATTGTCATCATAGGCGTCTCCAATTCCTTCTTCGCGTCGAAAATCTCCATCAGTCTCGGTAAGCCATAAGTTACTTTCATACCAGCAGTACCTGCAAAGTGGTATGTTCTCATTGTCATCTGTGTCGATGGCTCGGATATGCTCTGCGCTGTGATGATGCCTATCACTTCACCAGGCTCGAACTTTCTCTCTTCCATGACCTTAATTACTTCCTCTGTCAGTTTCCCCTTCTGTTCCTTGTTCAGCCTCTTTGTCTTGGCAACTTCTTCTATCTGTTCCATGAATTTGTTTGGCAATTTATCCGAATAGCTTGTCTGCGATTCTTCTGACATTCACACCCTCCCTCTCATTTTTAGACGGGTCTATGCCGTCCTCACCTGGCACGAACTGGACAATCCTGTTGTCGCTGTCCCTCACAGTCCCATCATACTCTACCTTCAAGTCCTGCAGTGCACCAACCAGCCTGCGTTCCATGTAACCGCTGTGCCTTGTCTTCAATGACTTGTCCATCAGTGATTCACGGCTGTTGATAGCATCGAAAAAGAATTCAAACGGCGTCAGTCCTTCCTTGAACCCGCGTGATACGAAACCCTTTGCCTCCAGGTTTATGTCGTCTACCTTGAAGTGCGGGAATACCCTGCCGCGATAACCGCGCTCTATCCTTTCACCCATTGTCATCTCCTGGCCTACCATGATTGCAGTCTGTACGATGTTCACCAAGTCACCTCTCGCACCGCTTCTTGCCATTGTCAGCGTCGGGTTTTCTTTCATGTGCTCGTTCAGAATCTTCTCAGCGCTGTTCAACCCGTTTCTCAAAGTTATCTTGATGGCATGCTCCAAGCTTTCCTTCGGCGACCTTCCGATCAGCACCTTCAACTCGCCCTTGTTGTACTGTTCGATCATGTTATCCACATCCCTTCTTATCTGATCCATCAATTTTTTCACTTCCAGCCTTGCTGATTCTGGCAAGTCCTGATCTGATATTGAGATGGAGAACCCATACTGCGTCAGCAGCTTTACCGCCAACGTAGTGACATCAAACAAAAACTTGTTAGCGACATGCGCACCATACTCTTTTTCAATCCTGTCCAAAAGCTTTCCTGACTCGGCACCTACAGACATCTTGTCAATAGTCCCTTCAAGCAGCTTGCCATTCTTTATCACTACATTGCCGCCTGACTTGGACTTGTACTCTATCGACAATCCTTTTGGCAGGAACAGGCTGAATATCTCCTTTCCGGTCATGCTTTCCTTGTCTGACAGTTCGACATCCTGATTGACCGAACGCACCAGCTGTGTGTACTCTTCCCTGCTGAACTTCCTATCGCCGTTAGTCAACAAATACAATCCTGTCACATGGTCTATCTTTGCTGCAATGATAGGCGCTGAGAATCTCGGGCTCCTCATGTTCTTCTGCACAGCCATCAAGTTCTCTGCCTCTACCTGCGCCTCTTCTGTCTGCGGCACATGGAGGTTCATCTCGTCGCCGTCGAAATCTGCGTTGTACGGGATGGTCACGCAAAGGTTCAGCCTGAATGTCTTGTCAGTCATGACACGCACATGGTGGCACATGATGCTCATCCTGTGCAGGCTAGGCTGCCTGTTGAAAAGTACGATATCGCCGTTCTTCAAATGCCTCTCGACAATGTATCCTGCCGCAATCTCCTTTATAATCTCTTCCTTGTTCTGCGCAGTAATCTTTTTCCTTCTTCCATCAGGCTTGATGATATAGTTCGCACCTGGCCATACATCAGGACCATTCATGACGAACTTTTTCGCTTCTTCCAGATTGGATGCGTTCACCCTCAACGGCACAGTCAGCTCTACCGCGATGACCTCAGGCACCCCCACCTCGTCAATCTGTATCATCGGGTCTGGACTTATGACTGTACGTGCGGAAAAGTTCACACGCTTTCCTGCCAGGTTTCCCCTGAACCTTCCTTCCTTGGTCTTCAACCTCTGTGACAGCGTCTTCAACAGTCTTCCAGACCTGTGACGTGCTGGAGGAACACCGGATATCTCGTTGTCAAAATATGTCGACACGTGGTACTGCATCAATTCCCACAAGTCTTCAATAATGAAATCAGGCGCACCCAAATCAATGTTTTCTCTCAACCTGTCGTTGATCCTTACGATATCTACAAGCTTGTGCGTCAAGTCATCCTCGCTCCTCTCACCAGTCTCCAATGTGATTGAAGGCCTGACTGTGACAGGAGGTATCGGCAACAAAGTTATGACAAGCCATTCAGGTCTCATGTTCCTGAAACCCATTATCTTCAAGTCGTCATCCGGAATCTTTTCAAACCTCTCGCGTATCTTGACAGGTGTTAGGACATCGCTGTTCTCTACAAAGCTGTAAGGCTTGATGAGCTTCAGCTTCTTCTGTTCGGAATTGCAATGCGGGCACTTTTTCTTCACAAGCTTGGCAAGGTCCTTGAGCGAATATCTCTTGGTCTTGTCTATCGTAGCCTCGTCGAACAACGCACGGTTGCACTTCCAGCATATCATCTTGAGCAGGCTGTAGATGAACTTGATATAATGAACATGTATGACCGGCCTTGTCAGGTCGATATAACCGAAATGCCCGAAACATTCACCTACAGAGTTACCGCAAGTCCTGCATCTCACACCTGGGTCAACTACTCCCAACCTTGGATCCATCAGCCCACCTTCTATCGGGTAACCTTCCTCGTCGTAAAGCTCGGTCCTGGTGATCTTGGCAACTGACATCGCCTTGATTGTCTCCGGGCTCAAAACACTGAACTCTATTCTTTTGACTTTCATTCTTCTCCCACCACAACCTTTTGGTAAATGAGCATGCTCTTCAATTCGTCAAGCATCAGCTTGAATGCATAGCTCATCTCAACATCAACAATATTCGACTCGCCATCCAACGGGCATATCTTGGTATTCCTTATCCTGTCGTTCGTCGCGACCATACCGCATTTCGTGCATATAGGCACAAGCGTCTTGTCCGAATCGAACCTTTCCTTGAGCGTCAAGGCTGCACCGTGTGCGATCAATACGTCCTTCTCCATTTCACCCAGCCTCAGCCCACCTTCCTTGCTCCTTCCTTCTGTCGGCTGCTTGGTCAGCAATGTGACTGGACCGCGTGAACGCGCATGTATCTTGTTCGATACCAAGTGATCGAGTTTCTTGTAAAAGCAACAGCCCATGAAGATTTGCGATGACAGCCTGCGGCCGCCTCTTCCCTCATACATCGTCTCCTTGCCGTCTTCCTTGTATCCGAGCTTCTTCAACGAACTCCTCAACTGCTCCTCTGGCACTCCTCCGAATGCTGGGGCGAATATGGGCTTGCCTGAAAGCGCAGCAACCTTGGCAGCAATCACTTCAAGCAGTTGGCCCATTGTCATTCTCGATGGGATACTGTGTGAGTTGAAAACAATGTCTGGCACAGTGCCGTCTTCTGAGAACGGCATGTCTTCCTGGGGGACAACAATTGCAATGACACCCTTCTGTCCGTGCCTTGATGCGAGCTTGTCACCTATCTCCGGTATCTTCGGATCCCTTACAACAATCTTTATCAGCTTCGTCCCGTCAATGGTTTCTGAAACAAACACCCTGTCAACAATCCCCTCATCACCATGCCTCAATGCAACCGACGTCTCGCGGATGTTCTCTATACCTGTGATGAACTGGTCCATGGTTCCGAGGAAACGCAACGGCGACGTCCTGGCAATAAGTATGTCATCTGAATTCACCTTGGTCTCGGGATTGATGATGCCGTCCTCAGGCAGGTGCTTGTATGCGTCCTCGCCTGCATAACCCCTGACGTTCGGGCTAGGTATGCCGATGACATCCTCCTGGCCACCCATGTACCTCTTCTGCTCAGCCTCGTATGTCCTGTACATGTAGCTCCATAACAATCCCCTCTCAATCGAGTTCTTGTTGATGACAATGGCATCTTCCATGTTGTAACCCTCAAATGATCCGAATGCCATCACCACGTTCATGCCGTTCGGGTGCTCGATGAATTCCTGGCTGGTGTGCATGTATGTCTGCACGAGAGGCTCCTGCGGATAAATCATGACGTTCGACTTGGAATCTGCACGCAAGAGATAATTAGTAGCAAAAAGACCGATAGATTGTCCGACCATCTTTGCTCCATAGTTTACCCTGTCACCACGATTGTGCTCTGGATAAGGAACGAACGACGCAGACAAGCCGAGTATGATTGCCGGATTCAATTCAAGATGCGTATGCTGTGTGGTCAAGTTGCTCTCTCTCAGTGCGATATATGCATTCTCCTCTTCCTCTGCATCCAAGTATTCTATCACTCCGGTCTTGAGCAAGTCACTCCAGTTGATCTCGCCTTTCCTCAATTTGTCTATGTCAGCCTGTTGCAACTTGGGCTTGCCGTTCTGTACAATTACCAATGGTCTTCTCACCCTTCCCGAATCCGTGACAATTATTACCTCATCGCTGTTGAAATGGTATGCGACATTCGTTTGGTCTGAGAACTTGCCAGTCCTTCTTCCATCCCTGATCATATTGACTATCTTCTGCGCCTCAGGAGCGACGCCGATGAACCTTCCGTTTACAAATACATTTGCCATTAAATCCCCTTCTTGACCGCGTCTGTCACGGTCTTCAATTCTTTTTCAGGCACGCCTGTCGTTACGTTGGCGGTTATCGCAAGATATTTTCTCAGGCCGATTGTCGCACCTTCAGGAGTCTCGCTGCAGCACAGCTTGCCCCATTGTGTCGTGTGGAGTTCACGCGCCTCGAAATGTTCCTGCGTCGATGTCAACGGCGAGAGCACGTTCCTCATGTGCGAAATGGTCTTGATGTAGCTTCCTCTTTCCAGCCTCTGGCTAATACCTGTCCTGCCTCCGACCCACGAGCCGATGGCAAGCGCAGACACAATCTGGTTTGTCAATACATTAGATTCGACGATTGCCTGCAATGGAGGCAGCCTTCCTCTCTTCGTCAATTTCTGGTAGTTGTAGGTCAACCTTGTAATCAAACCCCACTTGCCCAAAAGTATCGATCTCAGCAAAATCTCCATCAGGTCACCGCATATCTTAAGTCTCTTGTTCGAATAGTGGTCCAAGTCATCTTCCTCGGTCTTGTGCAAGTGCAGTTTGATTATCTTCTCGACAGCCTTGGCAAGATACATCGCCTTTTCCATCCTGTTCTCCGGGTTCTGTCCCAAGTGCGGCAACAAATATTTATCCATCAGCTTCGTTACTCTCTCCTCTCTCATCGATTCCTGCATGACCTTGATGTGGATGCCTATCTCGTTTATCGCTTCGCTCTTGCTTGTCGCTTCTGTCTCATACAGGTTCGAATAAAAGTCTTCCTGCACTTCCTCGTCAGTCGAAATGGCTGTTGCTATCTCCTTGTCCTTGTCTAACCCAAGAGCCTTGAAAAGTTTTATGACAGGCAGCTTGGTGACGTTTGCAAAAGTAATCGTTATCGTCCCGTCATTCTTCCTCTCCACCAGATGCCTCTGTATATAGCCGTCCTTCTCCGAATGTATCCTAGCAGCTTCGCCGACATTCGTAGCAGCTACCTTTTCGACAATAATCCTGTTCGGCGCAATCTCTTCTACCAAAACCAGAATCCTTTCAGTCCCGTTCACGATGAAATACCCTCCTGGATCACTCGGGTCTTCACCTGCTTCAACCAATTGCTGTTCAGACATCATTGACAGCGGGCATATCTTCGACTTGGTCATGACAGGAATGTCACCAAAATTAACAACGACAGGCGAGCTTTCTATCTTGTTCAGCTCGCTGGTCATCTCCACGTACATCGGGGCAGAATATGTAAGATTTCTCAATCTCGCTTCGATTGGCAATATTGACCTGACAGAACCGTCACCTTCTTTGACAGACGGCCCGCCCAGCTTGAACTCACCAAGCTTTATCTTCAAATCCCCCAGCTCTGGCAGCTTTGGCTTGATAGTACCGATGTCACTCAAGACTTTTGGTATCCTGCGTGTGATGAAATCGTTATAAGAATCAATCTGGAACTTTACCATTCCCTCTTTCTTGAGGAATGAATTCAACAATGTTACGAAATTCTCATCCATGTTTATCCCTTTATTACCAGTCTATAGTATTCTGCCTGTCCGGCTGTCGCGCTTTCCCTTGTGATTTTTACCACGTCCCCAGCCTTACCGTTCAGTTGCTTAATGACAGGGTCCGTATCAAGCATCCTTGGCAACTGCCTGAGAATTATTCCATACTTTTTTAGAAGCTCGGCTTTCTGAGCGTCGTCGAGTATCTCATGCTTTGGGACTAGCTGATGCTTGAATATGTCTATCTCTTTCAATTGCTCACCAAACACGCGAAGTGAATAAATTGGTCTAATGCAAATAAAAACCAATTTCACCAAGCTGGATATCCTATATAGGAAACTGTTTCTTTTTAAGGTTTTCGTTTTTTGGTTTTGGTTGGTAAAAAGAGGACGTCTGGCATTACCGAGTGGGAAAAGGCTGCGCCCGGAGCGGGATTCGAACCCGCGTCACAGCCGTGACAGGGCTATACCTGCATTTTTACAGTCTATATCCTAGGCCGCTAGACGATCCGGGCAGCGAATTAATAATTGCCACTATTGATTTAATAAGATTTATTTGGCCGGAAATGAGGTCTAGAAAACAATAGGCATTTGCTCCATTTACTTTTCGTCTTCAGCATCTGTACATTTACTTTTCGTCTTCAGCATCTGTACATTTACTTTTCCATTGATATTACTTTAATTTGGCATAACTCACGAAAACCAGCAGC
>SCSR01000064.1 GCA_004297575.1 archaeon | reverse complement strand
CTCAGGCATTGCATCGAAAGGCACCGATATGTGGAATCCCTTGCCGCCGCTGAACTTGATCGAATAATTCACCATGCCATGGTCCTTGAATGCTTCCACAAGCCTGTTCACTACCAGCTTGGATATGTCGATGTCAGGCACGTCAGGGTCGATAAGCACATCCCAACCCTGCCTCAGCTTGTCCAAGTCAGCCTTGCTCATCCCGACATCCAGTCTCATCGGGTTCATCCACTTTTCCACAGAGCCGTGGAATGCTATGGTCCCTTCAGCCACCGCCTGCAGTATATCCGCTTGGTAATTCACGACATCAGGACGCTTGCCGAATGCTCCGTCCTTGAAAACAGAGACGACCTCGCGGTTCTTCCCGACCTCAAGCAATGCACGTTGCACCGACTCGCGGGAATACCAATTCCACACTTTTACAAAATCTGCCATACGTATCATGAGATGCCCAAGGCGCCTCGTAAATTAATAGAAAGGTTAGGTATTAAAGTCTGATGTGGAATCGGGCGCTGGAAACGAGTTACACAATGACTACTGGCATTAACCATCGTTGAATGATTAATTTGATTAAAAATATGGTGCGTCCAATGGATTAGACATGAACAAGATATTGTTAGCATTATCGCTGCTTTCGGTTGTTTTCCTAAGCGGATGCGTGGGACAATCTGTAAATGTGAATACGACTACAACGACCACACCGCCAATTTTGACCACTACAACGCCAGGTCAGACAACTACAACGAACCAGACTACAACCACAACAGCAACTAACACAACCAACATCACATCGATGAAACAGTTTACCATACACGAGAACTATTACCAGCTGAGTCCGAACACGATCAACGTAAACCAAGGGGATACAGTGCGCATAACAGTCGTTCCGGATTCAGGCATACATAACCTTTTCATAGAAGGCTATAACATCCGCACACCTGAGATATCCACAGGCAGCAGCATCCTGGAATTTGTTGCAGACAAGACCGGCACGTTTAACATGTGGTGCGAGGTAGATGCACACAAGGATTATGGCATGACAGGACAGCTGATAGTGCAATAAGTTGTTTTTTATGCTATTGGAAGAACACGACATGCAGGAAAGGCAATCTGCCGAGAGCAAGCACGCTAAGCATAAAGTCAGGTCTTATATCAGCAATACATTGAACAAGTTGGTGTCATTGATTTATGACGTTTCCACCCCTAGCTATGAAGAAAGGCGCATAAAAGAGGTCAAAACTGAATGGAGAATGAAATTGGATGAGCGCAGAAGAAAATATGACATCGCAAAGAGATCTAACGATAGGATAATCAATTCAGATATGGTTCAGCTGAATAATGCAGAAGGAAAATTGTTCACATATAGCAACAAATTCTACGTGGAACGTAATGATTACATATCAAAACTCAATGATGTCAAAAAGAAATCACGCGCGTTCATAAAAAGTGTCAATGGATATAATGCTGATGATTATGGATTAGAAAGTAAAACTTTGGAAATATTATCTGATATCAAGAGATCGCATGAGGAGAATATAGCCAAGTTAGATGCTGAACATGACAATCTTATAAAAACGAAGGAAAGAATGTCGAAAACTATTGAAGACCTGTCTAACGAGAATGATAAATTGAATAAAATTTATCGGGACGATGTGAGGAAGATAAATGTAAATTATGATAACAAGTTGCGACATGTGAAAGAAGCCCTCTATGGCAATGCCACAAGCCTTTGGAAATACATGGATAATCGGGAGGAAGATTTGGCAGACAGGATGATGTTTACAGACGAAGTAAATAGTCCGCAGATATATTCTGACGTACCAGCCATTCAAGAAGCTACTATAGAGAATACTCAAACCAACATAACATCTGGATCCCAAGTCATGCAGACTGTGACCAAATCCATTATGCCATCAAGAGGACCTTCGTTAGCAATCCAGTTCTTGGATAAAAAAGGCTATACGAGTGGTCAAATCAATTATATTCTAAGCGAGGAATCAACGATTTACAATGCTGATTGGACTGCTAGAAAATCAGCTTTGAGAAAGCAGATAGGTGACAAAGAATATTTTGATTTCAGGCTGTTGTTCCTAGGAGAGTCTAGGATAAGGGACGGTAAAGGGAGAAAATGGTGGAACTGGGTAGGACCGCTATATGTTTATAGATTCGTTGATAACGAAGACAGGAGAGACATCAAAAACATTATCAACGAATATGGGTTGGAATCAGACCTCAACCTTTAGACTCTTTTCCACTTGAAACCGTCTTTAGTGTCTTCTAACAGAATGTGATATTCTTTCAATAATTTTTGTCTGATTTCATCTGCAAGCTTAAAGTTCCCCTGCTTCCTTACAATCTCCCTCTTGATGACAAGCTTTCTCACTTCTTCAGGCATTTCCTCTTCATGCCTTATCTCTTTCTTGAGTATGCCGAGTATATTGCCGAGAGACTTGAACTTTGACATTACCTCAATCTTCACATCATTGTTAATCGCGTCGTTCTTTTCAAGGAACTTGTTTATCGCGCCTGAAATCTTGAACAATGCCTCCAATGCCACAGGCGTATTGAAGTCATCATCCATCGCCTTTGTGAAATCTTCTTCTAATTCTTCAACAGTTTTCAATAACTTATCATCGTCTTTCGTTGCTTCCGCATGCACCTTTGTTGCCAGAATGTTTTCCAGCGAGTTATATAATCCTTTCAGTCCTTCCTGCGCCTGTTTCAAATTCTTCTCATCATAATCAATCGGGTTCCTGTATTGCGTGAACGCGAAAAACAATCTCAATGCCTCTGCATCGTAATTCTTTAATGCATCGCGGATTGTCACAAAATTGCCAAGCGATTTAGACATCTTCTGCCCCTTGATTGTCAGGAATCCTGTATGTAGCCAGTAGCGTACGAATGGTTTCTTACCAGATGCTGCTTCCATCTGTGCAATCTCCGCTTCATGATGCGGGAAAACCAAATCCCTAGCTCCTCCATGTATGTCATACTGCGGACCGAAGTTGCTTTCCGTAATCGCCGTGTCCTCGATATGCCATCCAGATCTCCCATCTCCTATATCCGTTTCCCATTTGGGTTCGCCTGGCTTGGAGAATTTCCAAAGGCAAAAATCACCTTTGTTCCTCTTCTTGACATTTTCGTCAATCCTTGATACAGCATCCTCTGCTTCAAGAGATTTTCTTCCTGAGAGCTTGCCGTATTCCTTGAACTTGGACAGGTCGAAATAAATGCCGTCATCTATCTTGTAAGCAAAATCTTTCTTCATCAGTGTCTTGACTTGGTTGATTATTGCTGGAATATAATCAGTCGCGCGAGCATACTTGTCCACGCTTGTTATTCCTAATGCATGCATGTCCTTGTAGTATTCGGATTCGAACTTGACAGCCAGTTCCTTTGGAGTGATTCCCAACTCTTTTGCACGCTGGATTATCTTGTCATCCAAGTCGGTTATGTTCTGCAGATAAAACAAATTAAATCCTCTCCATCTGAGGTAGGTTGAGATAATGTCGAACGCCGTATATGTCCTCGCATGACCTATGTGAGAATAATCATAAACTGTCGGACCGCACACGAACATCTTCACCTGCGTGCTCATCGGCTTGAACAGTTCCTTTTTCTTCGTCAGAGTGTTGGAAACTTTGATTGCCATAAATTCACTTTGTATTTCTTATTTAATGTAACCCTTTTCTACTAGCTCAGGTAAGAGATGGTACTTGATTATAGAAGATAACTCGCTCTTGTCATCATTTTTACCCACCCACAAAAGTTCCACGATTTCCTGTTGTGGTTTTATTTCTCCGTTCACTTCCCCAATGTAAATATCCTCTTCTATTATCGTGTCCTTCTTGCCTGCAGCCACACACTCGAACTTGCCGAGAAAATTCAACGAATCTTTTTTCACATCTACGCCAAGCTCTTCCATAATTTCCCTTTTCAAGCATCCCATCTCGGTCTCGC
>SCSR01000063.1 GCA_004297575.1 archaeon | reverse complement strand
CTCGATAAACCAGGCTGGCGTGAGCATGCTGAAGTTATTGGCGGACACTAGGATGCATATCGACAGACGATTAGGATTGACACAGTGAGCGCTGCGGGTGGGATTTGAACCCACAAGTAGCAAGCTACGCGGGATTAGCAATCGGGCATCTTTAGATGTATCCCGTGCCATACCATGTTAGGCGACCGCAGCATTTTCTAAATTATATAGAGCGGATGAAAGTTAATATACAGATACCGGTTGCCATGTACAAAGCCTTAAGAACCTAGCGAGCTTCTATCATACAATGTTATTGGATATCATACCCATATGGCAAAAGGGCACAGAGCTCGTGGAGTTACATAGGCAGTTATTGGACGATGTGGGCAAAAGACTGACAGCCGATGACCAACTGAAACCAGTCATAGATAATTATCGAATCCTTGGGAGAAAAGATATATCAATACCTAAAAGGACTTGGAAACAATCTTTGCTTGCTTGCATGAGTGATCCAGTTTATGACAGGAGCGGTTATGATGTCGACTATGTCTATGGCATCATGGAGGAAGATGTTAACAAATTAAAAGATTGTGTGCTGGGAATTACGAATTTTGGTTTATTTACCTCGAAATTCTACGGTGTAGAGCGGTATACGGGATACTCGTTCGGAGAAAAACTTGCAGTTGTTTCTGGATATTCTCATAAGTTCGATTCATTTAACACGTATAAAGAGAGCAAGCACGAAATCGGGCATAATTTGGGATTGGAACATTGGGGAAAGACGCACTCCGCCAGAAATTGCATAATGTATACAGGGGAAGATTTTAATAAAAGAAGCGCAGTCTTCTGCGACAAATGCATAGACAACATCAAAATAAAACAATCTGCTCCTGTAGTGATAAACTGATTTAAATACTTCCCATCCCAATTAATTTAAAGAAATATTTTTGGAGAAAAATCAAATGGCAGTATCCGTTAACAGCATCACAGGCCTTTTCGGCAAGGACGTTTTCACTACTAGGGGCTATTATGCGGGCAAGATTGATGATTGCGAACTGGACCTTTCGAGGTTCAAGATACGCTCGATCGTCGTCAAGGCTGCGCGCGAGTCTTCACTTGGAAAGATGGTTGGTGGCAAGAAAGGAATCATAGTCCCATACCAGATGGTCCAGGCGATTGGCGATGTAGTGATAATCAAGCACATTGTCGGGTCTGAAATCCCAGCTGAAGATGCTTTAGAAGAAGCAGCTTGAATCACTCATTCCTGAAAATCAATTTGGTCTAGTGTTAGGTCGATATACAAAACGACAAATCAATGACTATTTATGATTGGTTACGATTTAGCGATTGAAATCAAGTTAGAATTAGAAAAATAAAGAAAAAAGGAAAGAGAAGGGGTTGCCCCCTAAAACTCTTCTACAGCCGGACCGTCGTCTTCTTCATCCAGCATTGGATCCCATATGTCTTCATCCATTTTTTTTACCTCCCTTGTGGTTAGGAACCTTCACCTGATGATGTCGATTCCCAAGCTTTGACTTACTTCTCTGACCACTGGTTGCTCGTATGCTACTGGACCGAGTATGTACGGTGACTTGACACCTGTTACGATGCTGATCACTTGTACCTTACCCTCGAATTCTGGAAGTATCCTTGCTCCCCAGAAGACCTGTGCCTGCGGGTCCAATTGTGCCGCTATTGTCTCACCAATCAGGTTTACTTCGTCTAACCTGAGGTCTGGACCGCCTGTGATGTGCACGAGTGCTCCTGTTGCGCCTGTATAGTCCACTTCCAACAGAGGATTCATCAAAGCCCTTGTGATCGAATCCTTTGCCCTGTCGCTGCTGTTGCTTTCGCCAACGCCTATTGCTGCCACACCGCCTGAGTGCATGACTGCCTTGACGTCTGCGTAATCCAAGTTGACGAGCGATGGCAATGTTATGGTCTCCGTGATTCCCTTGACCATGGATGCTATCAGTTCGTCTGCAACAGAGAATGCTTGCTGGATGCTCAAGTTTCCTGCATATTTCAACAGCTTGTCGTTCTCTATGACGATCACTGTGTCACATACCTGCCTGAGTGCTGCCAAGCCGTCTTCTGCCTTGGCCATTCTAGAGCCTTCAGCCTTGAGTGGCATCTCTACCACGCCTATGACGACTGCTCCTTGTTGCTTTGCTAGCTCAGCTGCTACCGGGACGCTGCCTGTTCCTGTTCCCTTGCCAAGACCTGCTATCGCGAACAGAAGGTCTACACCCTCTATCGATTCCTTGATTTCCTGTCTTGATTCCTCAGCTGCTTTCTTTCCTACTTCTGGGTAACCGCCGCAACCCAAACCACGCGTGAGTTCCTTTCCTATCAGGATCTTCTTGTCAGCCTTACCAACGGCCAAGTGCTTGGCGTCTGTGTTGATAGAGACTGTTGTTGCGCCTTCGATTCCCATCTCGGTTAGTCGTGTTACAGTGTTCTGTCCTGCACCACCGCAGCCGATTACTGCTATCTTTGCCTTTTTGACAGAGAATCCAAACTCCTGTTCAGCCAACTTGTAGTAGTCTACGTTGCTGAATGTTGCACCTGAGGTGCTTTCGAGCTTGAACCTCGACGTAGGCGAGTCTTCTGCATGCGTCTTGCCAAGAGCGTTCTTGACAATCGAGTCAAATTGTCCCATGTTAGTCCTCCTAAGTTTTTTCATCATATATTTTGCATAATCGAAATGCTTTTTTAAAGCATTTGATATACTATTGTTACCGAGAATGAGTTATGGAAATGACCGTAACAAGTTCCGAACCCGAATTTACCCGAAAGTCGTTAACCCGAATCGTGAATTTACCCGAAAGTTTTAGTTGATAAATACATTCTTGCACAAGGGCTATTTAAAGCATTTGTACATATCATAGTATGTTTTCTACTGTATAGGTTCACACAAATTTTGGCAGTCCGTCAGGCATATCTTTATCTTTTCATGGCGCCTTAGTAGACATGATACAATGGCAGAGCTTTGCATAACATGCAACGCAGAATTCCAAACCAGAGACGAGCTAGAAAGACACTTTACAGCAACACACGCGTCACTCAAACCAAAAATAAAAGCATGATTTTTTGATTTCCAGCAGTTTCACATAGCGTTAGCTACAAATTTAAACGCTGAAAAACAATTAATTTCCATGGACAAACTAAAGCTCAACGAGGAGCTTAGGCGCGTGGCAAAGAATGCGCGATTGAATCTTACTGATGAGGAAATTCTCAAGTTCACGAAACAGGCGGCTGATGTCTTGGATGCTTTCAAGTCGCTGGACGAGGTTGATGTGAACAAAGTAGAGCCGTCGTTCCATCCGCAGGAAATCAGCAATGTCTGGCGCGAGGACAAGGCGAGCAAATGGACGTGGGATCCGCTGTATGCGAGCAAGCACAACGAGAAAGGATATTTCAAGGGGCCGAAGATTGTATGAAGGAATTGAAGGCGGTCATATTGGATTACCTGAGCCAGACAAAGCTGTTGCAAATCGGGACCACGAAGAACAACAAGCCTTGGGTTGCGACTGTATGGTTCGCGCATGACAAGGACTTTAACTTTTATTTCATTTCACACAGGGAAAGGAGGCACTCCGATGAACTGAGCGAGAATCCGAATGTCGCTGGCACCATAGTCGCGCCTCACACTCTGGGCAGCGGAGAGAAAGTTGTGGGGTTGCAGTTCGAAGGCGTAGCGGAAGAGATTGAAGATGAAAAGGAACTTGAAAATGCGCTCGATGTTTATTATTCAAGGTATCCTAATGCAGACAGGATTCCGCATGAACAGTTCCATAATGGCGTGGCATGCTATGTGATTCACCCGAAGACGTTGGTGCTGTTTGATCAGGTAGATTACTTTGATAATCCAAGACATGAGCTGAAATTGTGAATGCTGCGCGATGTCAAGCCTTTATTTGTTTGATTAGGAATTATCTTTTATGAAAGACAAAGTTGTTATTGTCACAGGCGCAAGCAGCGGCATCGGACAATCTATAGCTGTGAAATTGGCGGAAAAGGGATGTAAGGTTATCATCAATTGTGATAAAAATGTGGAAGGCGCAAAAGAGACGCAAAAACTTGCTGGGAAAAATGGTTTCGTGGTTCAGGCAGATGTAAGCAAAGTGGAGGATTGTAAGAAGCTGGTAGATGCCACTATTAAAAAATTTGGCAAAATAGATATTCTGGTGAACAACGCAGGTATAACCCTTTCCATGCCTCTTGCTGAAGTTTCTGAAAAGGATTGGGATAATACGATTGACACAAACCTGAAAGGGGCATTCTTCCTGTCGAAATACGCATCTGAGCACATGCGAAACGGCAGCATAGTCAATATTAGTTCAGTCAGGGCATTCAACAGCAGAGAGATGCTTTCAGTGTACGCCGCGTCAAAGGCTGGTCTGATTGGCTTGACAAAGAATCTTGCTATCGATCTTGCTGGCAAAAATATCAGGGTCAATGCAATAGCTCCTGGTGTGATAGAGACGGAACGTGTAAAAAGATTGCCGGTTGACCTTCTTGAAAAATTCAAAGAATCTGCATTATTGAAACGTCTGGGCAAGCCGGACGAGATAGCAAACGTGGTTGCATTCCTGTCTTCTGATGACGCGAGTTACATTGATGGTGAAGTTATAGTCGTAGACGGAGGTTTCTCATGTCAATGAATTTGAGGAAATTGATAACTGATTATCTGGAAGAAGGCAGATTGATGCAAATTGCTACTGTAAAAGATAACAAGCCGTGGGTTGCGACGGTCTGGTATGCGTGCGATAAAAACCTGAACATTTATTTCATTTCTCGCAAGACTAGAAGGCATTCTCTTGAAATCAAAAATAATTCTGCTGTTGCAGGAGCTATAGTCAAACCGCATAGGACATTGGGTGTAAAAACAAGAGGCATACAATTCGAAGGGAATGCGGCAGAGGTCTCTGTTTTAGAACTGCCAAAGGCTTTCAATCTATTTGTCAAGCGTTTCCCAAAAGCTAAGAAATTCATGAAGTCTGCACAAGCAATCATCAAAAACATTACAGATCATCATATTTACAAAATAGTTCCTTCAAGCATTGTTTTGTTCGATGAAGTAAATTTCCCTGACAATTCGCGACAGGAGTTAAAGTTATGAAAGATATTCTCGCAAAGGCAAAGAATATCCAGAAAAAGTTCTCGCCTTTCATCACAATCGCAGATTCTGTCAAGGCAGGAAAGGGCAAGCTTGCTGATTATACGATTTCATTCAAGG
>SCSR01000009.1 GCA_004297575.1 archaeon | reverse complement strand
ACCACCTACGAACGCAATTACCATTACTGACAACACCATCGCTGCAACTATGCCCAATGTAAGAGCCACATCACTGGATATTCCGCTTGTCAAATCCTTGGGGAAGAACACGTTCGTCAAACCGCTTGATGCAAGCACGCCTAGCGCGATCAATATCCCGAATATGGCAAATGCTATCAACGTCCCGCCCTTGAATTTTTTCGCAAGTTCCTCTCCCAATCCAGCAGGGAAGACCATGCTTGCTATGATGAGACCGACGATAATGACCAATATGCTGATAAGACTATTGAAGAAGAATGTGGACATTTGCTTTTCCACATTTACACCTTGGAGTATCGGGTATGCCATGACCATGAATGCTGCGACCGTAGCAACAACTGCGTTGACCGCAACGTTGTCCTCAGGCTTGCCGAAAATCTGCGACCTTCTCAACAGACCATAGAACACAGCAGACGCGATCAGCCATGGGAACAGGAACTGGTACGCTCCGATTCCTCTCAAGTTCGTTACAACAATATCAAACGGTGTAGCCATTACTCATGACCCCCGCCTGCGCCTTTCACCCTGCCGCTTCCAACAGAGGAGGCAATCAGGATAATGACAATAAATATCACAATACCTGCCGCAATGAGCGTAACATCACGCGGAGCTGCAGGGTTGCCTTGCTGATCAACACCGAGAGTATTGAATCCTGTGGTGAACACGCCTACTAGACCACTTGTGACGAAAAATGCCACACCAATCGCAAGTCCTATCATCAGCCAGTTCCTGCTCTTGAAAACAGTAGGTAACCATTCCTGCATATTAGGATAGAATATGCTTGCCATCATCGTCCCGACCATGAACACAAGTATGAATACCGAGATTTGCATGAAGAACATGGATAGCGGAGTTGCTATGCTGAATCCTGTCGATATCGGAAAGCCGAATATGACCATAAAGGAGATTGATAGCGAGATAATGCCATTGATAATCCACGAGTCGCCCAGTATCTTGGATTTCCTGAACATGGCGAAAAGTATTGTAGTGATCAACAAGAAAGGCATGGCATAGGAAAAACCACCCAGGTCACTGAAATTTTGTGCGAAAATTTCGAAATAGTTCGGCATTATCTCAAACATTAATTTGGGTTATAACGAATTTAAGTTTATACAGGAAGACCATGTTTAAGGCGGATTTTTCTTATATGGTCGTCGACTGCGTTTACCTGCGCGGATATCTGGCGTTCTTTATTCTCGTCGCCGTGCGCAGAGTTGAACTGGGCTATCAGCTTGGCCCGTTTCATTTCCAATTCCCTTATCTCTTTCGATTGCTTAGGCACTGACTTGGGAATTTGATTATGCGTCTTGTGCCCGATTACAAAACCAATCGCGACCAGTACCAATGAAATTCCTATGGCGATGGTGCCGTTCAAAAGTGTTGTAATTGAAGAAAGCAACGAGGGCATGTACAGATTCAGTGCTACAGACGCAGCCAATGCAACACCTAGCCTGATTTTCCAGGATATCTTTGTCAAGGAAACTGCAAAGAAAAACAGCCCGAACAGAAGGATGTATGGCAAAAACTGCTGAGGGATTGTTTGTGTGACCTGCAGCAAGTCCAGTGGCATAACCATAATTTAGTTTCTATTAAGTTTAGCGTTTCTTTTTGCCAGATTCTTCAGGCTTGGTGAACATGCGCATGATGATGAATATTATTGCGAAGAAGATGCCAATCATTATGTATGCATAGTATTGCGACAAGTCGAACATTTCAAAATGCCAAAGTTGCGGAAGAATACCTGAGACACTGAGACCCACGAGCCCTAGCGCTACAGCAATCAACAACACTAGTACGCTTGACATTGGCCTACCACTTGCCGCGCCGAACATCAATGCAAATATAACTACAAAAGCAAGGAATATCGCTATCACCGCGGTGCCAGAGAATAGGTTGGCAAGCGAGACAGCCCAGTTTATGTTCAAGGGATTTACGAACACCACCATCGCTGCTATAGCAATCGAGACAAGCATATTCAG